>JAYNIS010000114.1:0-3531 GCA_038109325.1 Gammaproteobacteria bacterium
GCGTCTGATAACACGGGTAAAGTGGGCATTAAGCTTCCAAGGACAAATGGTGAATAAATTTAAACGTGTCGCGCTGATCGGTCGTGCAGGACATCAGCAAGCCACAGAGACCATAGCACGATTGATTGAATACTTGAGAGATGAAGGTCTCGAGGTCTGGATCGAGGATGATATTGCAGACCTAGGGGAGTTCTCAGATCTTCCGCACTGTGCGCTTGAACAAATTGGTCAAAAGGTTGAGTTGGCAATTGTCGTAGGCGGTGATGGAAACTTGTTGGGAGCTAGTCGCGCACTGGCTCGGTTTGATACTCCAGTGCTTGGGATTAACCGTGGAACCTTGGGTTTTTTGACAGATATTCGTCCGTCAGAAGCAATCGAAAAAGTTGGGCAGGCGCTTCTTGGCCAATTCACGGAGGAAAAGCGGCGTCTCAATTCGGTCGAGGTGATTCGTGATGAACAAGTCATCGCCAGAGCAACAGCGCTGAATGATGTGGTTCTTCATAAAGGGCAAAGCGCACGAATGCTAGGGTTTGATCTCTGCATCGATGATCGGTTTGTGTATTCAAGCCGATCTGACGGACTCATCGTTTCAACCCCGACAGGATCGACTGCCTATGCGCTGTCTGCGGGCGGACCGATTATGCATCCGAAGCTTGATGCGCTGTTACTCGTCCCCATGTTTCCACACACACTGAATGCCCGCCCTATTGTAGTTCCTGCAGACTGTGTGGTGTCGGTTACAATTACGGAAAAGCATCAGGCTCTGCCTCAGGTCAGCTGTGATGGTCAGACACATATATCGCTACTTTTAGGCGATCGCATTGTGATTCGGCAGTCAGAGGAGAAGTTAACCTTGTTGCATCCGCCAGGGTATTCATACTACGAAGTGTGCCGATCGAAATTGCAGTGGGGTGGTCGCATTGAGCCCCAACAGGATGATGAATGAATACAGTTGATGAATTAGTTGAATCGTTAACCCCAGATATAACGAATGATCTCAAACGAGCGATTGAACTTGGAAAGTTTCCGGATGGTCGTGTAGTTTCGGAAGAGCAAAAAGAACTCATGATTGAGGCGACGATCCGCTATGACGCGTTGAAGCTTCCTGAAGAAGAGAGAACCGGATTTATTCATCGTAAAAAGCAAGCATCAGGGATACTGGATACGGTGCCTGACATTATCCCAACCAAGGACATTGAGAATGACTGACTCGCGCCCCATGAACACTGCGCCATCGATTACCCGTTTGGCTGACTATGAGTCTTTTCCGTTTACGATCGATTCGGTCGATCTTACGTTTGAGCTTGATCCAACCCAAACTCGAGTAACGCAATTATCAAAAGTGCGGCGCACTGTGCCTGGTACCAATGCCCTTGAGTTGAGTGGCAAGGATCTCAAACGGATCTCAATTAAACTCAATGGTTTAGAGGTTGAGGCTGAGCGTTTAGTTGAAATAGATGAGACGCTTTTAATCCGGCAGGTGCCTGATGATTTTGAGCTCGAAGTCATCACTGAGATCAATCCAGAGGCTAATACGGCCCTTGAAGGGTTGTATCTCTCAAATGGTATGTTCTGCACGCAATGCGAGGCAGAAGGCTTTCGACGGATCACATATTATCCAGACCGGCCGGATGTCATGAGCATCTTTACGACGCGTATCATTTGCGATGCCAGTCATCCAGTTCTGTTATCTAACGGTAACCCAGTCAGTGATCAACAACTGCCTGATGGACGCCGTGAAGTCGTTTGGAGTGATCCGTTTCCGAAACCTTGTTACTTATTCGCCCTAGTGGGTGGTGATCTCGCGGTTAAGCACGATGAATTCGTAACCATGTCCGGCCGTCATATTGATTTGAGAATTTATGTTGAATCGAAAGATCTTGATCGCGTGGATTATGCGCTTGAAAGCTTGAAGCGTGCGATGGCTTGGGATGAGACTGTGTACGGCCGTGAATACGATCTCGATATCTTTATGATCGTCGCCGTGAGTCACTTCAACATGGGTGCAATGGAAAATAAAGGCCTCAATATCTTTAACTCAAGCTGTGTCCTTGCGAATGCTGAGGCGGCCACAGATCAGGCTTTTCAGCGAATTGAAGCAATCGTAGCGCACGAGTATTTCCATAACTGGTCAGGGAATCGCGTGACCTGTCGCGACTGGTTCCAGTTAAGCCTCAAGGAAGGCTTTACGGTATTTAGAGATAGCGAATTCAGTGCTGATACTAATTCACGTGCGGTAAAACGGATTCAAGATGTGAATTTTCTTAGAAGTGCGCAATTCACTGAAGATGCAGGGCCGACTGCGCATCCGGTGCAACCGTCCGAATATCAGGAAATTTCAAATTTCTACACGCTGACGATTTACGAAAAGGGCGCAGAAGTCGTTCGTATGATTCGAACGCTTCTTGGGCCTGAATTATTCCGCAAAGGCAGCGATTTATATTTTGATCGACATGATGGTCAGGCAGTGACCATTAATGAGTTTGTAGCTGCGATGGCCGAAGTGTCTGGTCGTGATTTTACGCAGTTCATGTGCTGGTATCAGCAACCCGGTACGCCACGACTGTGTGTCGATGTGAATCATGATGAGACGACACACACTCTTGACATTCACTTGAAACAAAAAGTACCTAGGATTGCGAGTGATGATTCTCACCAACCTTATGTAATCCCGGTCAGTTATCAAGTGATCGATCAAGACAGTGGGGCAGTCATCGTTCCTGAGACATTGTTTGAATTAACAGGAGAGTCTGCCAGCATCCAATGCCCCGCGGTAAGTGGTCGTCCTGTTGTCTCGATTTTGCGAGGACTGTCTGCGCCAGTTAAGTTGGAAATGGATCGTTCGGCTGATGAGTTGGTGGCGCTTGCGCGATTTGATGATGATGGCGTCAATCGTTGGGATGCAATACAAGAATTGTATATGCAGGCGATTCAAGGTCTGCTGAAAGACCCGAGTTCAATGATTGATGATTCCTTGCGGCTGTTGATCTGCGATTTGATCAGTCGCCCATCGAATATCTCTGATCCTGCATGTCTCGCTGAAATGCTTGCTCTGCCGCAAGACAACATTTTGTGGGATGCATTCCAACCGGCTGATCCGCAGAAGATTTTGGAAGCCCGTAAGATGCTCCGCCAAAACATTGCAAATGCCGGGAAATCATTGTGGAGTAATCTTTTTGAGTCGATGCGAATCGAAGGCCCATATGAACCTAGTGCAGATGCGATTGGCCGCCGGTCGTTAGCGATAACGGCGCTCGGGTATCTGGCTAAGGTTGAGCCGATCGATGCGTTGCTTCGAAACATTGACGCCAGTGCATCTAATCTCACGGAACGGTATGCCGCATATCGTATTGCTCGGAGTGATGCTGGTGAACAAGTGTCATTGGAATTGTCTGAGCGATTCCTCGACCGGGCGGATACAGATGAAGTGCTCGATCTGTGGCTTTCGACTGAGGCCATGAATGAAAAAACGGCAACTATCGATCGGGTCAAAGAACTGACCTCACATCCGAGGTTTGCTTGGACGAATCC
>JAYNIS010000115.1:0-3527 GCA_038109325.1 Gammaproteobacteria bacterium
CAAGCCACGAGAGCCCTTTTGAATGGTAGGGGCTTGCCTCTCCAGACATTTGCATTCCGTGAGTCGCGAAGTTTGTTTGTGTGAATCCAGGCTCAATGATTTTGATTTGAATGTTTGAGTCGCGACACTCATGCCAGAGTGATTCATAGGACGCTTCAAGCGCATGTTTGGTTGCGTTGTAGTAACCGAAGTAAGGGAAAGCCATACGGCCACCGATCGATGTGTTGACCATCAAGACTCCCCGGTTTTGTTGCCTGAAGTGCTCCATCGCTTTTTGAGTGATTGCCATGGTGCCAAAATAATTGGCCTCGAACTGCTGTCGGATGGCTTCTGTCGATGCGGATTCGATCGGCGCAACGAGCCCATAGCCTGCATTATTGAAAACAGCATCGATTGGTTTGTCCCAACAAGAACTATTACAAAACGCCTGAACACTTTCGGGACTACTGAGATCGAGCGTGAACCAGTCAACCGACACTTCCTGAGATTGTGGATTGCGCGATGTACTGATGACTTCGTGCCCCGCATTAACAAGCTGTCTCAGTACAGCTTGACCAATTCCTGTTGTGCCGCCGGTAACAAGAATACGCGCCATCATCAGATTCCGCAGTGGCCGAGGCCACGCTTATCGAGATAATGCTGGTGGTAGTCCTCAGCGGGCCAAAATGTATCTGTGGTCTCGATTGTTGTTGCGATGGGTTGGCTGTAGAAATCTGACTGGTTGAGTTGATCGATTTTTTGTTGTGCTTCTGCCCGCTGCTCGTCGTTCTGCGGGAAAATTGCCGTTCGATATTGTGTGCCGATGTCTGGCCCTTGGCGGTTTACTTGGGTTGGGTCATGCCATTCGAAAAAGCACGACATGAGGGTTGCGAAGTCGATTTGGGTCGCCTCGTATTCCACTTCGACAACCTCTGCATGTCCGGTCTGGCCTGTACAAACCGAGCGATAATCTGGGGAATGCATCTTGCCCCCCATGTATCCGACGATAGTGTTTGTTACTCCGGGTAGCTTAGAGAAGCGTTGCTGAACACCCCAGAAGCATCCAGCTGCAAAATAGGCTTTAGCCATGTACCCACCTCAATTGCCTCGGTTGACTGACAAATCCGCAAGTCCAAGTAGCCCCTCTTTGAATTGGGAGTCAGGCAATATATGCAGTGCCTGCTTGGCTTTTTCGACAGCGGATAGCGCGCGTTCTTTTGTATAAGTAAGTCCGCTTGTGTTGGTTACAATCGCAGCGATCTCAGAAAATCGGTCGCGATTCCCATATGTAATCGCTTGTGTGATGAGATTGGCGTCTTCTTTAGAGACTTCTTCGAGCGCTTTGATCAATGGAAGTGTGCATTTTCCATCAGCAAGGTCGTCGCCCAAATTCTTACCGAGACTTTCTGAATCACCGGCGTAATCTAAGTAATCATCAATCAGCTGAAATGCAAAACCAAGTTCTAAGCCATAGGCTTTCAGCGCCTTGATGACTTCTTCGGATTGATCTGTAGCGAGACCTGCGCACGCTGCTGCCGCCTCAAATAACACTGCAGTCTTTCGAGTGATGACTTGGTTATATTCTGCTTCAGACACATCAGCACGATGTTGATTTTTGAGCTGCCACACCTCGCCTTCGGAAATTTGGTTTGTTGTATCTGCAAGCAATTTCAGTACATCCAGTCGTCCGACTGAGACCATCATCTGAAATGCCCGCGAGTACACAAAGTCACCAACTAAAATACTGGCACTGTTTCCAAAGGCGGCGTTTGCGCTTGGTTGCCCGCGTCGAGCATCTGAGCCGTCGACGACGTCATCGTGAAAAAGCGTTGCGGTGTGGAGACATTCAATTGAGGCTGCGAGAGAAATGTGATGATCGTTACCTGTATCAAGCGCTCGCGCTGTCATCAGGGTGACTAGGGGCCTGACCCGTTTTCCACCTGACTGAATTAAATACTGGCTGACTTCTTCGATCAGATCGATCTCGGATCCAAGTTGAGAAATCAGTAGTTCATTTAGCGCATCAAAATCAGGTCGGATGAGGTCGATTAGTTGGTCAGCAGTCGGCATGAATTCGTCCGGTATCAATCAAGTCTGTATTCTAACGATTATTCAGTTGAGAAAAAGCGAAATTAGGGCTTGTCTTCTGTTTGGGAACTCCCTATTATTACGCGCCTTTCGGGTGGCACATGCCGCCGAGATTTGAAAACGGAGTTAAGACATGTACGCGGTCATTGAAACAGGCGGCAAACAGCATCGCGTTGTTGAAGGCGAGCTCATCAAGGTCGAGAAAATCGAAGCCGACACCGGTTCGACCATCGATTTTGATCGTGTACTGATGGTTGGAGAAGGCGAATCAATCAAGGTAGGCACACCAGTTGTTGACGGTGCAAAAGTGTCTGCAGAAGTGGTTCAGCACGGCCGTGGCGATAAGGTGACTATCGTGAAGTTTAAGCGTCGCAAGCACCACATGAAGCGTCAGGGACACCGTCAGTGGTTTACTGAAATTAAGATCACAGCGATCAACGGTTAAGGCAGGAGACGGAAATGGCTCACAAGAAAGCTGGTGGTAGTACCCGTAACGGCCGCGATTCAGAAAGTAAACGCCTTGGCGTGAAGAAGTTTGGCGGTCAGCAAGTGTTGGCTGGTAACATCTTGGTTCGTCAGCGTGGAACGCAGTTCCACCCGGGTGTTAACGTCGGATGTGGCACAGATTATACACTCTTCGCGAAAGCCGATGGCGAAGTGAAGTTTGAAGTGAAGGGGCCACGCAAGCGTCGCTTCGTTAGTGTTGTACCTTCTGCGTAAGCTGAGGTCTCACTGATTGAAAAGCCCCGCTTGTGCGGGGCTTTTGCGTTTTGGACGATCCATGAAATTTGTAGATGAAGCGTTAATCACAGTCGAAGCCGGAAAAGGTGGCGCAGGTTGCCTCAGCTTCCGTCGTGAAAAATACATCCCCAAAGGTGGGCCAGATGGTGGCGATGGCGGCCATGGTGGGTCTGTTATTTTGCTCGCGGATGAGAACCTCAATACGCTCATCGATTATCGTTTCCAGCCGCGATATCGGGCTGATAACGGACGCTCAGGTGCGGGTCGTAACAAAACCGGCGCCGGTGGTAGCGACCTCATTTTAAAGGTTCCTGTTGGGACGACCGTCTATAACGATGACACCAATACCCTCGTGGGCGAAGTTGTGGCCGATGGTGATGTGATGACTGTTGCCGAAGGTGGTCGTGGTGGTTTGGGTAATACGCGATTTAAGTCCTCGACAAACCGTGCTCCACGTCGAACCACGCCAGGTACGCCAGGCGAAGCGTTTAAGTTACGTCTTGAGTTGAGATTGCTTGCTGATGTTGGGTTGGTTGGTTTGCCAAATGCGGGTAAGTCGACACTTATCAGCCAGCTATCTGCTGCGAAACCGAAAATCGCTGACTACCCGTTCACGACCTTGGCTCCTCAATTAGGTGTCGTGTCCTTGGCTCCACACCGTAACTTTGTGATTGCAGATATCCCAGGACTCATCTCTGGTGCTGCAGAGGGTGCTGGAC
>JAYNIS010000116.1:0-3501 GCA_038109325.1 Gammaproteobacteria bacterium
GTGTTTGAAGCTATCGACTTTCCGCTTGGTGCGATGATTGGACCCATCTTCGCAGTGGGAATCTTAGCTTACCTTACGAGAGAATCATCTGAACCGGGTGTCGATGCGACAGATTTCGCAATAATGCTAATCGGCATCGTTCTAGGTAGCCAAGTGACCCCCGAAGTTCTGAACCACGCAGAAAAATGGCCGGTGAGCATGTTATTACTGTTGCTGACGATGGTTCTAATTCTCTTTACCCTGGGGCGTCTTAATCAACAATTACTGGGAATGGGAAGAGTCAGTGCGTATCTGGCCGGGGCCCCTGGAAATCTCGCGACCGCCGTTGCTATCGCTCACCAGTTAGACGGATCGATATCCCAAGTGGCGATCTACCACAGCCTTAGACTGGCATTTTTAACAGTGATTACCCCTCTGATTTTTTATGTTCCCGAGGCCCATAACGCACCAAGAGCTTTCGGAAGCTCAGATTTCATGATTTGGATTTTGCTTCTGGCCTTCGCTTGGTTGATGACACAGGCTCTAAAAAAACTTAGGGTAACCACCCCTGGTTTACTTGCTGGCACCATAGTCACTGCTTCAATCAATTTGTCGGAAATAGAACCGGTAAATCCTCCTTCGTTTTTTATCTCTATTGCAATGATCATATTCGGATGGCAAATAGCGATCGACGTCCTGAAACAAGGCTTACTGATCTTGAGTAAGACGATTGCTCCTGCTATTTGCGCAAATGTATTGGGCGTAATATTAGCAGCGATTGGTGCTTACATAACGCACTTAACGATTGATATACCGTTATCAGACACTCTACTCGCATTTATGCCTGGAGGATTTCAAGTAATGCCAGTGGTTGCATTAGAGACCGGTGCTGATGGACTCTATGTAACGACACACCACCTTGTCCGCGTGCTGGCGATGGGTATGCTCATCCCATTATTTGCGTACTACTGGAGACGCTCTTGAGTTTTCTCGACCATTTCGACCGCGCTCACAATGCCGATCTTGAATCATGGACACCCTGGTTTCAAGGGGATGCGTTACTCGGTTATGTGCAAGACAATTTCAAAGAACGCGGGCTGGGTTTCGGCCTCTGGCAAGAATCAGAACTGGGTCTTGTGATTCCAAACCTGTCTGAAGGAGATCTCAATCAACTCTTCGCGAGATTTGCAAAAGACGCATACGAAGAAGGATTACTCTGGAGCTGGGTTGGTGAACCCTTTCCTGTGAAAGCATCAGTGACAGACCCGACCCGTTTTGTGATGGAGCGCACATTGACCGCACCACTTGGTTGCCTCACCTTTGGCGTGCATCTCAATGGCTATGTCAGAACACACGAGGGTATCGAGCTATGGGTTGCAAAGCGATCTCAAAACAAACCGACATTCCCGGGGAAACTTGACAATATGGTCGGTGGTGGCCAGCCGGCCGGTATTGGTTTATTCGAAAACTTACTGAAAGAGTGCTTTGAAGAAGCTGGTATTTCTGAGGCTCAAGCGAGTCAGTCTGTTTCGACCGGTACAATCAGCTACCGACATACCGATGGACGCGGATTAAAACGCGATATTTTGTATTGCTATGATTTAGAGCTTCCTGACAGTTTCGTTCCTATTTGTCAGGATGGAGAAGTCGAGTCGTTCGAAAGGCTACCAATTGACGACGTGCTCTCGATGATCGAAACCACAGACGCATTCAAATACAACTGCAATCTGGTCATCATCGACTTTGCAATTCGGCACGGAATTTTGACTGGGGACAACACCCCAAATTATGCAGAACTGTGCGAACGAAGAAACCAGCTTGGGAGTTAGCCGAGGCCCGCAAGTAATCGAAGATCCATCGGGGTACGTAATGCCGGATCTTCTGCCTTGCATGTCTCATGACCGATGACTTCATCATAGGCGCACTGATGAACAATCACCGCTTCAGTTCCGCCCACATCAGCTAGGGCGATTCCTGCCTGTGTCGACGACTTGAACACTTTGTTATCACCGTCAGTTTTTTTCAGCATGGACTCACCAGCATCTGTAACGATCTTGACGAGATAGATGATCCCCTCAAATGCATGAATCTCAAGGGTCGGGGGCTGTCCTTTCGCTATTAATGCTTTCAAGTCTATTAGCGTCACGCTGTTTGTTTTCCAAATCTCCGATCGCGCAGAGCATTTAAAGACTGCCGTAACTCATGCAATGTAGGCGGTGACTCAAGCCCTAAACGATTAACCAGGTCCTGGTGGTGAGCCGCAGCCGCCCCACCAACAAACAGCGGTATTTTTCCGTCGAGCTGCGATCGCAGTCGCGTAAGCTCCGTCGGAATCCGTGGGTCGTCTGCGGGGTAGGTTAACGATAAACTGACTGCACGTGCTCCAGATTGCAGCGCACAGGCCACAATCTCATCCGCTGGCGTGTTCGGACCCAAATACACAGGGAGCCAACCGTCCACGGAGACGAGTGCCGCGATCATCAAAGCGCCAAGTTCATGGAGCTGTCCCGTGGGGGTCGTAATCACGATTTTTGGCTCGCTTCCGGTGAAAGTCTCCCGGAATCGAAGTGCGCCGATAAATGTTCTCAAGTGCGCGGTCGCCATGTGCTCGTGCGCAATGCGAAGTTTCCCAAGACGGGTTGATTCACCAATTTCTCGAAGCAACGGCCCAATAACCGTTTCCAGATATGACGGTAGCGATTGCTTAACCAAGCCCTCCTGCAGTAGCTGATCAAACCGATGCTGATCCATAGTTTTAACCGCAAAAAGCATGGCATCTATATCATCGTGTGTATCGCTTATCTCGAGCGCACTACTCCAACTGGGGCGAAAGACTTCAGCTTGATTATCTTGCGCCGAATCATAGCGACTGTCCTCAGAGACCACATCACGAAGCGCCTCAAGTGTCAGGGGCGCTACATCAACCAACCGACGACCGTTTTGTTTAGCGATCCGAATCAAGCGTAAACGCTCAATATCGTAATCGCTGTAAAGTCTCCGCTTAGTATCACTACGCGCGGGATCAACAACGTGGTAACGTTTCTCCCAAGCGCGAATTAAGTCGACTGTTAGCCCGGTTCGGTTTGCGACCAGGCGAATCGGATGACGAGGTGCTGTATCGATACTTGAAATCGTTTCTAATGTAGCCATTGTTGTAGTGTGCCAATTTTGTCCCAGTTTTGTCCAGATAATTGTAGAACATGAGAATACTAATCATCGTCCTAGTGGTCCTTGCACTGGTTTATCTGCTTACTCGTGGATCAACAAGAGGCTGGATTTCAGAAAATAAATGGAAAGTGATCGGTGGCGCGGTCGCGATTGGAATTTTGTTGTTAGTCGTCACCGGAAAACTTCCTGCACTGGCAGCTTTAGCAGCGCCGGTAGCGGCGTTCGGGAGACGTTTGTGGAGCTTGCGCGGGCTTTTATCGATGTTCCCGCAACTACGGCAAATTCTTGGGCTTGGGGCGGCAGCAGGGGCTGGTGCTGCCCATGCCAATCAACAGCGCAATTCCAGCGATGAGC
>JAYNIS010000117.1:0-3447 GCA_038109325.1 Gammaproteobacteria bacterium
GGTCGTAATTTGGTGTTTCCATGTTTGGATTTGGAATGACCAATACACGTACCTTATGGCGGCGTTGGATGGATTCGAGTTGTTGACGCTTTTCGTTCAGAAGGAATGTGCCTACTGGGACAGGGACTTGAACGCGTACTTCCCCTGTGCGCTCTTTGACTGTCTCATCTTCCAACAGGCGCAGGATCTGTAGTGCTAGTGATTGCACGTCTCGGATACTGCCTTGGCCATGGCAGCGTGGGCAGACCACACCACTCGTCTCACCCAATGATGGGCGCAAACGCTGGCGACTCATTTCGAGCAGGCCAAAACGAGAAATACGTCCGATTTGAACACGTGCGCGATCAGATTTGAGCGCTTCTTTCAGACGGTTTTCGACAGCCTTTTGGTTTTTGTTGGCAGACATATCGATGAAATCGATTACAACCAGACCACCCATGTCGCGGAGACGTAGTTGACGCGCAATCTCGTCTGCAGCTTCCAAATTCGTGTGAAGCGCGGTTTCTTCGATGTCTCCACCCTTGGTTGCACGCGCGGAATTGATGTCGATTGAAACCAAGGCTTCAGTTGGATCAATCACAATTGCACCACCTGATGGAAGACGAACTTCACGCTGGAACGCTGATTCAATTTGTCCTTCGATTTGGAAACGATTGAAGAGCGGTGTTTCGTCTTGGTAGAGCTTGACCTTGCTACCGTATGACGGCATCACCTGTTGAATGAGGTCTTTTGCTTTTTCGAAGACTTGTTCGTTATCGACGAGCACTTCACCAATGTCCTGACGTAGATGGTCGCGGATTGCGCGAACGATGACATTGGATTCTTGATAGATCAAAAAGGGCGCAACACCAGAAAGCGCGGCCTTTCTGATGGCTTGCCAGGCTGTGTCAAGATAATCGAGGTCCCATTGTAGCTCTTCGACAGACCGTCCAACACCAGCTGTTCGGATAATGACACCAGCGCCTGGTGTGATTGTCAGATTCGCGAGTTTGTCACGAAGCTCAGCGCGATCATCGCCTTCGATACGACGAGAAATACCACCGGCATCTGGGTTGTTTGGCATCAGAACTAAATAACGACCAGCCAGTGAGATATATGTTGTGAGAGCAGCACCCTTGGTTCCACGTTCTTCTTTTTCGACTTGAACGATCAACTCTTGGCCTTCTTTTAAGACCTTATCAATTTTTGCACGCTCGCCTTCAGCAGGAGTGTTATAAAAATATTCAGGAGAAATTTCTTTTAGTGGTAAGAATCCGTGACGCTCGCTTCCGAAGTCGATGAAAGCAGCTTCAAGACTTGGCTCGATCCGCGAAATCTTCGCGCGATAGATGTTTCCTTTTTTCTGTTCACGGTCTGAGGATTCGATGTCGAGGTCGTAGAGTTTTTGACCATCGACCATTGCAACGCGGATTTCTTCCGCCTGCAGGGCATTGATTAAGATACGCTTCATTTAAGTGGCAACCTTCATGGTTTGATCGCCACGATCTCAGAGGGCTAGCTATACTAACCATGGCCCAACCGAAAGATCGGTCAGGCGACAAGACACATTGTAGGGGGCTCGACCGGTATACCGGGAGCCCGGAATTTCTTTGTTACTGCAGGCTTTCCTGCCGACACATTGATATGTGTTTGTCCCAGCTTTGCTGGCCCGCCAAGATCGGGCGGGATTATTTCATCTCCGGACTTCCGGAGGTCTCTTTCGGCTAAAGGGAGTCTTGACTCAACCCAAAGCAATCAGGAGCATAACAGCGCAAGTCGCTTGCGGCAATGCATCATGGAGAAAGTGAGTGGAAAAGAAAGTCCAATGGGTGACTGTAGACGCCGCTAAGGAAGGGCAACGGCTTGATAATTTTCTATCAAGCCAACTGAAAGGGCTGCCAAAGGGGCGTATTTATAAAATGATTCGAACAGGTGAAGTTCGAATTAATAAAGGGCGGTGTAAACCTGACTCACGTGTGTCCGTCGGTGATGTGGTTCGTATACCCCCAGTCGATTTAGAACCACCACAGGAGCAGGTTGCCCATCGCGGCATTCAGATGAAACTCTCTGACGCTCTGATTTACGAAGATGAAGATGTCTTGGTGTTGAATAAACCTGCAGGTTTGGCTGTGCATGGTGGCTCTGGTATATCAACCGGTTTAATCGAACAACTGCGCTTAGCGCGGCCGGATGAGAAATTCTTAGAGCTCGTTCATCGGCTGGATCGAGAGACGAGTGGCTGTTTATTGGTTGCGCGCAGACCATCGGCTTTGCGCCGCCTGCACAAGCAACTGCGCGAGCAGGATAAAAGCTTGCAAAAGCGATATGTGGCTTTAGTTGCCGGAAAATGGCCGCAATATCTTGTTGATGTCGAGGCGCCGCTTGAGAAGTTTGAGCGAGGTGGGGAGCGGATCGTGCAGGTGACTGAGAATGGCAAGCCATCACGCACTCGGATACAGGTTCTCGAGCGACTAGATAGTTGCACATTGATCGAGGCGGAACCTGTGACAGGGCGAACACATCAGATTCGCGTGCATACAGCCTATTACAAACATGCCGTACTCGGGGATCCTAAGTATCAGCATGATGATTCACGTGATCAATGGCGAGCGAAAGGGATTAACGGACTCTGTTTGCATAGCCGATCGATCGGCTTTAAAGGAGCGACAGGGCACCAGGTGACGGTCGTTGCTCCAATTCCCAATCCGATGCATCGATTTTTGGTTGAATCTGGGTGTGACCCAGACATTTATTAGAGAGGTTTTGAATGGCAGAGAATCCTTGGACTGAGGGAAGTGAACCCGTCAAAGATCCTTATTATAGTCAAGAAACGGATCGCTTATGGTCTGTGCTTGAGAAGACCTTAGCGCAATCGACGATAGAACAGCGTCGGACGAGACGTTGGGGAATCTTTTTTAAAACGATTACCCTTGGTTACATCATCGGCCTCAGTGTGTTCTTGATTAACCAATCGAAACTCCCGGTTGATGCGATGGGCTCACATACCCATACTGCTGTCGTCCCGATTGATGGTGTGATTGCGCCTGACGAGAGTGCGAACGCGTTTGATATCCAGCAGAATTTAGAGGCTGCGTTTGAAGCGCCTGACTCTAAAGGTGTGATGCTTGAGATTAATTCCCCAGGTGGTAGTCCTGTGCAATCGGAGTACGTGTATCGTGCGATCTTGGACTTGAAAGCGCAGTATCCCGCAAAGCCTGTACATGCCGTGATCGGTGATATTGGCGCAAGCGGTGCCTATTACATTGCGGCTGCTGCTGACACAATTCATGCAGCACCTGCGTCGATTGTTGGATCGATCGGAGTTGTCTCGTCTGGATTTGGATTCAATGGACTGCTCGAGAAATTGGGTGTCGACCGTCGTGTGGTCACAGCAGGCGACAATAAAGCCATGCTTGATCCATTTATGCCTGAATCTGAGAGTGATAAAGAACACCTACAAGGGTTACT
>JAYNIS010000118.1:0-3420 GCA_038109325.1 Gammaproteobacteria bacterium
TGCCTTGGCATCGACACCCGGTATCGACCGCATAGAGCCTGTTAAAGTCTCGGGGTCGTTTCCTGGAGTCAGAACAATTGAAGGGCGACCTTCCGCCTCAACCAAGCGACTTGCAACGATTCCTTGGACACCAGGATGCCCATTTTCGAGAACCACACAGAGCACCAACCCGCCGTGTAAGTGTTGACGACGCGCCAATGGTTTCGCTTGTTCGATCATCTCCTTCTCGATGGCACGACGGGTTGTGTTATCCGCATCCAAATCAAGAAACGCATTGGTCGCCTCAGTAATCGAGACTGCAACAAGATATTCGTAGCCTCGCAATGAGTGGCCAATTCGTCCTCGAGCATTCAAGCGAGGCGCTAACTGAAATGCCAAGAGTTCTGCGTTGATATCGCGTGATGACTTTGTTAGTTGTGACGCGGCGACCTGCCAACAGGGGCGCTGTTGCTTTCGGATTAAAGAAAGACCTGCTTTCACAATCGCTCGATTGGTTTCACTTGAGCCTAGTGAAACACAGTCAGCGACAGTACCAAGCGCGACATAATCTAAAAGATCTCCCAGTTTTGGCGTTCCCTCAGCGATCGCTTGTTGATCGATGAGCCCTTGGCGTGCATGACTCATCAGAAGCCAAGACACCATGCACCCAGCGATCGCTTTATCGGGATATGCACAGTCAGAACGATTTGGATTCACGACAGCATATGCACTCGGTGGCGGTCCCTCATCAGATACACGGTGATGGTCCGTCACAATGACATCGATCCCGGCGGTTTTGAGTCTCGCAATCTGTGTCTCATCAGATGACCCGCAATCCGCTGAAATCACAAGCTGGGCTAATGGCCTACTTTCCAACAACCGATCAACTAAGGTTTCTGAGATCCCATAACCATCTTCAAGTCGGTGCCCAATCCAATGAGTCACTTGCTCCATCGACACACCAAAGCGGATTAGCGATTCAGTAATGACAGCGTGACTCGTTAGACCATCTGCATCGTAATCAGTTAAGACACCTATGCGCTCGTTCTGAACCACAGCCTGCCGTAGCCGCTCTGACGCGCGATCAATGTCAGTAAGCAATGATGGTGGAGCAATATGCTGCAGTTGGGGGTCAAGAACAGCATCCAAGGGGGTGTCACTGGTAATCCGACCAGCAACAATACGGGCGATTACAGGATCGAGGCCACGAGAACGTGCCTCGGCAAAAACCGAGGCATCGATTGACCGTGACTCTCGCACTACCCCATCACAGAACGAACGAATGACTGAACGTCATTCAGGTCGTTCTCAAGAACTGTATAACGCTCTTCACGCTCCAGTAGATCTGTCATATCTGAAGGCAGTGGCACCTCGTCGAAGCCCGCTTTTTCAACAGCTTCAGCAAATTTTGCAGGATGGGCTGTTGCCAAGACGACCTTCGTCATGCCGCTGGGTGTAACTTGCAACGCATCGACGCCCGTAGCCGTATGCGGATCGATCAGTTCCCCTGTCTCTTTAAATATCCGAGTGATCGTCGCACACGTTTGTTCATCATCGACAGCGTGCGCTGAGAAAAGCGCTTTTGCTTGATTGACGACTGAGTCATCCAACTGCACTGCACCTGTATGGAACGAATCCATCACTTGAGCCATTTTCAAGCCGTCGCGCCCGTGGAGATCGAACAACAAGCGCTCGAAGTTTGAACTCACAACAATGTCCATCGAGGGAGACAAGGTTTTCTCCAAAGGCTTTCTCGATAAATCACCACGCAGCCCGCGAACGAGTGCGTCGTTGGCATTGGTCGCAACCGTAAAGTGAGCGATTGGGAATCCCATCTGTTTTGCAAGATAACCACCAAAGACATCACCAAAGTTCGCCGATGGAACGCTATAGGCGATCTCTCGGTCAAGCGCACCCAAACGCAGTCCTGAATAGATGTAATAAACCGTTTGCGCCATGATCCTGGCGAGGTTAATCGAGTTCACAGCCAATAGACGATTTGGGCTGACAAACCCTTGATCCATAAATGACGCTTTAACGATCGCCTGACAATCGTCGAAATTCCCTCTCAAGGCAACGTTATGCACGTTATCAGACAAGACTGTTGTCATTTGGCGGCGTTGTACTTCACTCACACGTTGATACGGATGCAAGATAACAACATCCAGGTGCTCTGAATGACGCGCTCCTTCAATTGCAGCAGATCCGGTATCACCTGATGTTGCACCCATTACAACTCCACGCTCACCACGCTCTGCTAAGAAGTAATCAAGCAGTCGACCCAGTAATTGCAGTGCAAAATCTTTGAAAGCAAGCGTCGGTCCGTGGAATAACTCGAGAAGCCACGTGTCATGACTGAGCTGTTTGGTCGGAGCGATTGCTGTATGACGGAATGACCCATACGCATCTTTTACCATCGACTCAAACGTCTCTCTTGACATCGATCCGTCGACAAATGGCCACATGACCTCAATCGCGATCTCATGGTACGGAAGAGACTGCCACTGCCGTAGCCTTGCTTCAGAGATTGTTGGTAATGATTCCGGTACATAAAGCCCGCCGTCTGAAGCGAGCCCTGTCAGTACGACATCATCAAATCCTAAGACTGGAGCTTGCCCGCGTGTGGAAACAAACTTCACGCCGCACCCCTTAGATCCTCGCAACGGAGAATAACCGGATTTCCGACCACAAACGATTGTTGCTCTATCTGACTCAACGCGGCCAAAACATCCTTCTCACGCACAGAGTGGGTTAGAAGAATCAATGCAACCAGCTCACCTTCAACGCCATCTTTTTGGATCACACTTTCCAATGACACATTTTGATCAGCAAGCGTGCGTGTGATGTGCGCAAGGACTCCAACCTCGTCGCGAACCGAGAGCCGAACATAAAATGGACAAACGGTCTCTTCGATTGGAAGAATCGGCAAGTCATTGAGGTGAGTCGGCTGGAATGCCAAGTGTGGGACACGATTTGTTGGGTCTGCAGTCAATACCCGGGCCACATCAACCAAATCTGCCACCACAGCACTCGCTGTCGGCAGTGATCCTGCGCCCGGTCCGTAATGCAATGTTGAACCCACAGCATCGCCATGAATCTGTACTGCGTTCATCACGCCATTGACGTTTGCGAGCAGCTGCGATTCAGGGATTAATGTTGGATGCACGCGCATCTCAACGCCCTCATCGGTGCGACGCGCGATACCTAAATGCTTGATGCGATAGCCGAGCTCTTCTGCATAATCAAGATCCATCAGATCAATCGTCGAGATACCTTGGGTATAGACAGCCTCGAAGTTGAGCGGAATACCAAAGGCGATTGAAGCGAGGATGCATAGCTTGTGCGCAGCATCGATCCCCTCAACGTCGAACGTCGGATCAGCCTCAGCATAACCAAGTTCCTGAGCCTCAGCCAAAACGTCCGCAAAATCGCGGCCTTTGT
>JAYNIS010000119.1:0-3381 GCA_038109325.1 Gammaproteobacteria bacterium
CCAAAACCATCGCCGTATCCGAGACGCGTCTTGAATTTCAGACTGACGTCCTCTGCATCTAAGACTGGTAAATAGGTTTCACCAAGATAACCTGCCGTGTAGTACTCAAGATCTGATCCCGGGATAGATAAATCGAAACTCACACGATGACGGGTACCCGCTGTCGGCAAAAATGCTTTGTTCAAGGTGTCATAGCTATAAGCTGCCCCAACTTTGTATTCCACGAAGTCGGCGTCGCGCACAGTTCTAGCGAGACCCTCGGATACCAGAAAATCACCAATATATGTGGGTACAGAGGCTGCTGTTTTCAGATTCACGTTCTGAATCGCAAAGTTTGTACTGACTTGCGACTCATCACTGATTGGATAGCCAAATGACAACCCGATTCCGGTATCGTCGGTCGTATAGTCTGCCGTACCTTCTTCATCAAAGTCCGTTTGCTTGAAGTAGAGATCGATACCACGACTGACACCATCGATGGTGTAGTAAGGGTCTGTAAATGAGAAACGCGCCTCCTTCGTCGAGCTCGAACTCTGGAGACTGAATGATAATGCGTTACCAGATCCCAAGAAGTTCTTCTGACTAACGGCCGCCCCCAATAACACACCTTGGCCCTGACTGAAGCCAAGACTTGCCGACAACGACCCCGAGGCCTGTTCTTTGACTTCATAGACCACGTCAACCTGATCCGGCTGATCGGGAACTGGACGAGTCGAAACACGCACGAGACTGAAGAAACCCAATCGTTGGAGATTAATCCTTCCCTTCTCAATCGCAGCCGCCGAGCTCACAGATGCCTCAAGCTGTGGGAGTTCACGACGAAGTACCACATCGGATGTATCTGTATTGCCGCGGAATTCGACCCGACGCACGTAAACAAGCGGTCCTGGCGTGACGACAAGAGTCACATCAACTGTCTGCGTCTCTTTATTAATCTCTGGTACTGCCCGCACCTGAGCACGCACATAGCCGGCATCACCAAGCTTCTTACTCATTGTGCTAACGGCTTCATTAACCAAACGTCTGCTGAATATCTCTCCGGTTTGCAAAGTCATCTCTTCAACGGTAGATGACAAATCAATGGGTTGATCACCCCCAACGTTCACAGAACCCACGCGGAACTCTTTCCCTTCGTTCACGGTGATGGTGATAAAGACATCTTCAAGGTTCTCAGACAGCTCAACCTGTGGCTCGGAAACTTCAACGTTCACATAACCTCGGTTTAAGTAATATGAGCGAATCACCTCGACGTCTGCATTCAGCTTTTCAGTTTCGTAGTTGTTTGATCCAGAAAACCAGGTAAACAAATTGGCTTCTGTGAGCGACATCTCGCCGAGCAATGTATCGTCGTCAAACGCTTCATTACCCACAACCGCTATCCGAGAAATGGTCGCAACAGACCCTTCGAAAATCGAAATCTTAAGGCCAACACGGTTCCGATCTTGCTCAATAATTTCAGAGCTAACAGTTGCGTCGTAGCGACCACGGCTCGTGTATTGGCGCTGAATCGCTTGCTCAAGTTGATCGAGTGTCGCTCGTTTTAATACGTCACCTTCCACAATCCCCGCGCGACGCAAACTATCAAGCAGATCTTCAGTCTTAATCGCTTTGTTACCTTCGATATCGATACGCGATACCGCGGGACGCTCGGTTACTTCAATTACCAGCACAGTGCCATCAGCACGAACCTCAACTTGATCGAAAAATCCCGTTTCAAATAAAGCTCGAGTTGCCAACGAAATATCAGCATCTGTAACACGATCACCAGGCTGAATCGTGAGTGCATCGAACACAGAGCCAGATGAAACACGTTTCAAACCATCAATTCGGATATCAGACGCCTGAAATGGCTCTGCAGCCTGAGCAGAAATTGCAAGTGCAAGCGCAAGAGCGCTCAGCGGTATAGTACAACGCATGTATGAACTTCCTAGTTCGACGGCTTACAACCGCATCAAATCATTATAAAAGGCAAAAAACATCAACCCCATCAGCAATGCCATGCCGATACGAATGCCTTGCATCTGTGCCTGCTCAGAGACCGGTTTACCTCGCAGCCACTCCACCGCGAAAAATACCAGGTGCCCGCCATCAAGCACAGGAATTGGCAGTAGATTCAAAATGCCTAAGCTCACACTAAGATAGGCAATAAAACTTAAATAGGCATACCAGCCTGAACTGGCAGAATCCCCGGCCACTCTAGCAATGGTCAAAGGACCACTCAAGTTCTCGGGAGATAAGACACCTGAAATCATTTTTCCGATCGACTCGACCGTCAACCAACTCATTTCGATCGTGCGCTCAACACCGACCCAGAGCGCTTTGATCGGATTTTCTTGCACTGTCCGAATTAATTCCGGCGGTAGTGGTTTCACAACAGGAGCAACACCTAAGAATCCATATGGGCCATCTGGACCCTCACGTGTCTCGGGGACAACTGTAATGGTCTGAATCAGACTTCCTCTTTCAATCGTCACATCCGTTGACAGGCCATAAGCAACCTTGATCGCGGTCACGAACTCGGACCAATCTGCAACGGACTCTCCATTAACCGCTATTACTCGATCTCCCACTAACAGACCGGCCGCCTCTGCCGCCCCACCTGGTATGACCCGGGCAAATTCGGCCGCAATAGGGGGAGACCATGGACGAACACCGAAAGAGACAAGAGGACTCTCATCGGTAATTAAGTCAGCTGGCACATGCATAGTGACTGTATTCACGATACTTGAATCCAACGGACGGAGACCAATCTGGACCGTCTTTTGATCACCAATCACATCAACCATTGCGATCGAAATACGCTCCCAAGACTCCATCGGGCGACCATCAAAAGAGACGACTTCTGCTGGAAGCCTGGTTTTCATTGCGGTTTCAGCAGGTAATTCACCTGCAACAGGAACTGGAGTCTGAATGCCAATCATACTGATCAAGGCATATACCAGTGTAGCGAAGATCAAGTTAATTCCGGGGCCGGCTGCGACGATTGCGAACCGCTGACCGATAGTTTTTTGATCAAAAGCTTCTGCGCGCTCCGCATCCGAGATTGATTGCTCACGCGCATCAAGCATTTTAACGTATCCACCAAGCGGTATCGCTGCGATACAGAACTCAGTTCCCGATTGATCTTTCCAAGTATAGAGAGCGCGTCCAAAACCAATTGAGAAGCGCAGTACTCGGACACCACATCGTTTTGCTACCCAGTAGTGACCGAATTCATGCACCGTAACCAAGACGCCTAAGGCAACAATGGTCGCTAGAATCGTTGTAATCATGCGCGCTCCGAAATCCAACTATCAGCGGTCTGACGACTCATCCTATCAATTGAGAGCACATCATCAAGAGAAGATATAGGCTGTCTGGCGATCTGATTCAAGCAATCGG
>JAYNIS010000120.1:0-3367 GCA_038109325.1 Gammaproteobacteria bacterium
CCGTTGATGCGCTTGGTCAACCGATTGCGGATCCTGTCCGTTGTCACCTACGCGCCAATCTTTCGACGCTGGTGACCGGTGATCAAGTTATCTTCCAGACAACCGATGATGCGGGAATCGTCACCGCATGCGAGCCTCGACGCAATGTACTCGAACGACCAGACTCGCGAGGCGTGATTAAAGCTATGGCTGCAAATATCGACCAATTGGTGATCGTTACAGCACTTGAACCAGCACCACAACCAGAGCTTCTAGACCGATATTTGGTCGCGACTGAGGTCGCAGGTATCCCTCCTTTAATTGTGATCAATAAAGTCGATCTACTCAGGGATTCTGAGGTCAACCGTAACTTCTTGGCTGCGATTAAAAATCTCTATGACATCATTGGATATACAGTTGTTGAGGCTACTACCAAAGAATCTGGGGGCCTTGATATGCTTTCAAAATACTTAATTGATAAAAGTTCAGTTTTTATCGGACAGTCAGGTGTCGGAAAATCGAGTCTAGTCCAGGCATTATTACCTGATGAGCAGATCCGAGTTGGTCACTTACATCAGCAAACTCGTTTGGGCAGGCACACGACCTCAACTGCGCGTCTTTACCCATATGCAGAGGGTGGTTCCATTATCGATTCGCCCGGAATTCGAGATTTTGGCCTCGAGCAAATATCACGTACTGATGTTGAGCATGGTTTTATCGATATCCGGGAGTTCGCTGATCACTGTCGATTCAGAGACTGTAGGCATCGCCAAGAACCCGGGTGTGCTGTGACCGATGCTGTTCAAAAGGGCAAACTTTCAAAACGGCGGCTCGAATCCTTTCATCGAATTTTAGATACCCTCACCGGAGGAAACGCATGAGCCTCATTCAAAATATGAATACGCTGATTCAATATGGTCTACCTGGACACTTGGTTTCGAGGGCTGTCGGCCGACTGGCATTTTGCGAAAATACTCAGGTGAAAAATTTTCTCATTCAACAGTTCATCAAGCGCTTTGACATCCAGATGGATGAAGTTGCAGAACCTTCTCTCGATGCCTATCCACATTTCAATGCCTTCTTTACTCGCGGATTAAAAGATGGCATTCGCCCGCTTGCTGGAAAAGGAGAGATTGCCTCACCTGTCGACGGCACAGTGTTTAGTGGTGGACAACTATCACAGGACACCCGCTTGACTGCTAAAGGTCATCATTTTTCCCTTGCCGAGCTATTCGGAACCGATGAATACAACAAGACCTACCAAAACGGACACTATTTGACCGTTTATCTGGCACCAAAAGATTACCATCGAGTTCACTGCCCGATGGCTGCCGAGTTAAAACACATGGTCCATGTGCCCGGTCGGCTCTTTTCAGTCAATGAATCAACAACGACTTCAATACCAGCAGTGTTTGCTCGAAATGAACGCGTGATCATGCATTTCAAAGGTGAGTATGGGCCGTTTTCAATGGTGCTTGTCGGTGCAATGCTTGTGGCTTCGGTAGAAACACCATTCGCGGGAGTCATCACACCGCCCGGGCGAGGAGTCACGGAATGGAATTATCATCGCGGCGCACATCATAAATTTGCCCAAGGTGACGAACTTGGCCGTTTCCAGTATGGATCCACGGTGATTACGGTGCTGCCACAATCCATGAAGGGATTTGATTCAGAAATCACGGACGGTCAGTCTGTGAAGATGGGTGAATCACTCGGGCAGCCCTAGGCCACCCGAGCCATTCGATTAATTTCCAGTCGGATTTTTCAAATACCGGAAGAAGTCAGATTCAGGGTCAATAACCAGAAGATCTTCTTTACCGGCAAATGAACTCTTGTAGGCAGAGATTGACCGATAAAAGGCATAGAATTCTGGATCCTGATTGAAAGCATTTGCATAAACTTCTGCCGCAATCGCATCACCCTCACCTCGAATCTGTTCCGCCTCGCGATACGCATTTGCTTCGATCACTGTCTTCTGACGGTCGGCATCGGCTTCAATGCCTTCAGCAAGCTCCCGACCTCGAGACCGATGGTCACGAGCTTCGCGCTCACGCTCCGTACTCATCCGGGTGTAAACAGCATTAGATACCTCTGGAGGAAGATCGATCCCTTTCACACGGACATCCAACACGTGGATACCGAGTTCATTCAAGGCGATATCATCCAACTCTTTGGTAATTTCAGCCATCAACGCATCACGTTCACCAGACACCACTTCATAGACTGTCCGCTCACCGAACTTGTTACGCAGACCGTTATCCACACGGGAAGCAAGCAGGCTGTTCGCTGAGAATTCGTCGCCGCCAGTGGCGGTGTAGTACTTACCCGCATCTGCGACACGCCATTTGACGAACGAATCGACGATTAGCGCCTTCTTCTCTGCTGTCAGATAACGCTGTGGGCTCGAATCCAAAGTGATTAAACGTGATTCGAACCGACGTACATCGTTCATAACTGGGATTTTAAAATGAAGACCTGGCTCAATATCAGTCGAGACAACCTCACCAAACTTGAGAAGTACTGCACGTTCGCGCTCGTTCACGACATATAAAGAGTTAGACACGATGGCTAAGAGGACCACCAACCCAATCAGAATGCTCATTTGACGTCCTGACATTATCGGATACTCCTTCTCTGTGAATCATCGGTCTGACGCGAACGAATCTCCTGAAGGACCTGATCGGTCAAGCTACGGATATCGCCCGGGGTCATACCACCCGCTGACTGCTGAACCGAAGACACTCCTGCGCTTCTATTTTGATTTGCAATCGACGGCGCAGCCTGACTCGCAATGCGGTCAAGCGGCAAATACATGATGTTCGATCCTGAATCGACATCAACCATCACTTTCGATGAACGCTGCATCACTTCTTGGACAGCATCTATATAGAGACGCTGACGCGTCACTTCAGGCGCCTTCCTATACTCAGCAAGGAGCTTCAAGAAGCGATCGGCCTCACCTTGTGCCTGCGCGACAACCTGTTCGCGATACGCGTTGGCCTCCTCAAGAACACGCTGCGCACGACCACGAGCTTCAGGAATGACACCATTCGAATAAGCCTCAGCCTGGTTCTTCAGACGCTGCTCATCTTCTCGAGCCTTAATTACGTCATCAAATGCGGCCTGAACCTGGCTCGGCGGCTGGCTGTTTTCTAAGTTGACCTTGACTACTCGAAGGCCCGCAACATAGTTATCTAGATACTCTTGAAGACGTTGTTGAACTTCACCACCAAGCGCCTCACGGCCCTCAGAAATAACTCCTGTCATTTCAGCCGACCCGACCACATGACGGATCGCGGAGTCTGTTGCGTGTGTCAACGTCACTTCAGGCTGACGTACATTGAGCAAGAAATCGCGCGGATTCGAGATGACATACTGAACAGCCAAG
>JAYNIS010000121.1:0-3327 GCA_038109325.1 Gammaproteobacteria bacterium
CGGATTGATGAGCTTGAAGCGTACATGGATCAGTTGCGGCGTGATGAAGATTCAATCGGCGCGCGTTTGACGGTGGTTGCTGAAGGGCTGCCACCGGGCTGGGGAGAGCCGGTGTTTGACCGATTGGATGCGGATATCGCCCATGCATTAATGTCGATTAATGCAGTGAAAGGTGTTGAAATTGGGGAGGGTATGGCGGTTGTGAATCGCCGTGGTTCCGAGCATCGCGATGTCATGACTCCGGATGGATTCCTCACAAACAATGCAGGTGGCGTACTCGGTGGTATCAGTACCGGACAGCCACTCGTAGCCCATCTGGCATTAAAGCCAACCAGTTCGATTACCACTCCAGGGAAAACAATTAACAAACAAGGTGAGGTGACAGAGGTCATCACCAAAGGGCGTCATGATCCTTGTGTCGGTATTCGTGCAACTCCAATCGCAGAGGCGATGGTTGCTCTGGTTCTCCTTGATCATGCACTCCGTCATCGTGGGCAAAATGGTCACGTGGTAACCGATACGCCAGTCATTCCTGGATTCGCATCGACGTGATGACACAAGTGCCAGGTATTCGGCTTGGCAGTTTGTATGGTTTGTATTTCGCGGTAGTCGCCCTAAGCATTGGGTGGTTCGGCCCTTATTTTCAGTCACTTGGATTTAGCGCTTCTGAAATCGGGATCGCAATCGGGGTGCTGACAGGTTCGAAAATTTTTGCGCCTTACCTCTGGGGTACGCTCGGTGATTTCCTACCAAACCGCCTTCGGGTGGTTCAGATTGGTATCGTCGGATCGACACTGGCCGCTGGTCTCTTGTTACTCGATGTTGATTTCTTAGGGCTCTGTCTTGTGCTGGCTCTGTTTGGCGTGTTTTGGAATGCCATCATTGCCCAATTTGATACCTTGACGCTCGAGTATTTGGGCGACGATCATCACCTCTATTCATCGATCCGCGTCTGGGGTTCGATTGGTTTTATCGTCATGATGCTGGCCTCAGGCTGGCTATTCTCTGATGTCGACTACGGCATTTTGCCGTGGCTAATTATCGCTGGATTGAGCGTGTCTGTAGCGATCTCCACGACGTTGCCAGGCCATGGTCGCCCCCATGCCTCAGAAGGCAGTGATGAAGGGATACGAGGTCGTCTGACCAATGCATCAGTGTTGATTTTCTTGATTGTCGCATCGTTGAACCAACTCACACACGGGCCCTTGAACGTATTTTTCACCCTCTATGTTCAAGATCATGGGTACAGCGCATTTCACGCGGGTCAGTTGTGGGCACTTGGTGTACTTGCTGAAGTGATTCTGTTTTTTGTTTTGCCGCGCTTTATTCGCACACTCGATCTTCGTGTGCTGCTGACAGTGTCTCTGGTGCTGGGATCGATGCGGTGGATATTGATTGGGACCTACCCTGATGTTGTCTGGCTAGTCATCGTCTTGCAGCTCTTGCATGCATTCACTTTCGGTGCAATCCACTCTGTAAGTATTGAATTTATTCGCCGTTGGTTCCCAGGAAAGCTGTCTGGTCGAGGAATGGCTTTGTATAGCGGATGTGTCTTCGGGATTGGCGGATCTTTGGGCGCAACCTTGTCTGGCATTGCTTGGGAATCACTGGGTGGAAACGCCACATTCTTGTGTGCGGGTTTGATTACTGGTTGTACTGCTTGCATTGCCTGGTTCAGTCTCCGGAATGCGCGACTTGGGACGCAACTTTCTAGCTGAGGTCCTTTGGTCTGGGTGGATTTCTGATAAACTATCGGGCTTATTTTTCCAAGGAGATTGAAATGGCCGGTCGCACCTTATACGACAAGCTGTGGGATAGTCATCTCGTTACACAAAGAGATGATGGTAGTGCGTTGATTTACATCGATCGACACCTGTTGCACGAAGTGACTTCACCTCAAGCATTTGAGGGGCTCTCGCTGGTCGGACGTAAACCTTGGAGATTGGCAGCGAATTTGGCGACTGTGGATCATAATGTCCCGACCGAGAACCAATCAGCCGGTGTCTCGGCGATTGAAGATCCAACCAGTCGGTTGCAGGTCCAGACTCTGGATGAGAACTGCGATGCCTTTAACGTGACTCAATTTAAAATGGGTGACCCGCGTGCTGGGATCGTGCATGTGATTGGGCCAGAGCAGGGCGCGACATTACCGGGGATGACTGTTGTTTGTGGCGACAGCCACACCGCGACACATGGTGCTTTTGGTGCTCTTGCCCACGGTATTGGTACCAGCGAAGTTGAGCATGTGCTCGCCACCCAGTGCCTGGTCACGAAAAAAATGAAGAATATGCGCGTCACAGTTATCGGCCCGCTTGGGTTTGGCGTGACAGCAAAAGATGTGATCCTTGCGATTATCGGACAGATCGGCACAGCTGGTGGAACTGGCTATGCCATCGAATTTTCTGGTGAGGGCATTCAATCGTTATCGATGGAAGGTCGTATGACGGTCTGTAATATGGCCATTGAGGCCGGAGCTCGTGTTGGATTAGTTGCGGTTGATGAAAAGACAGTCGAATACGTGAAGGGTCGACCATATTCGCCTCAAGGTACGGATTGGGATCGCGCGGTTGAGGCATGGGCGGATTTAGTCAGTGATTGGGATGCGCAGTTTGACCATGAAGTGGTCGTTGATGGGACGGTGATTGAGCCACAGGTGTCATGGGGTACAAACCCCGAAATGGTGACCGGTGTATCAGGTCATGTTCCAAATCCTGAAGCAATCGACGATCCAATCCGTCGGGCTGCGATCGAGCGCGCGTTAAAGTACATGGGCTTGAAAGCAAATCAGCCGATTGAGTCGATTCGTTTAGACCGTGTGTTTATTGGTTCGTGCACAAATTCACGGATTGAAGACTTACGTGAAGCGGCCAAAGTTGTCGATGGTAAGCGAGTCGCCGATTCAGTGATTCAGGCGATGGTGGTGCCAGGGTCTGGTCTGGTTAAAGAGCAGGCTGAGAAAGAAGGCTTAGATGTGATTTTCCGTGAGGCTGGTTTTGAATGGCGGGATCCGGGATGTTCGATGTGCTTGGCGATGAATGCGGATCGACTAGGTCCTGGTGAGCATTGTGCTTCAACCTCGAATCGTAATTTTGAAGGTCGTCAGGGTGCTGGCGGACGGACTCATCTCGTGAGTCCTGCGATGGCTGCTGCTTCTGCGATTGCTGGTCATTTTGTTGATGTCAGAGAATGGTTGTGAGGGGCAGATGATGCAGCAGTTTGTAAAAGAAACCGGTTTGGTTGTGCCCTTGGATCGTTCAAACGTCGATACTGACCAAATCATTCCGAAGCAGTATTTGAAATCCATTAAGCGGACAGGATTCGGAGTCA
>JAYNIS010000122.1:0-3293 GCA_038109325.1 Gammaproteobacteria bacterium
TCCCAGTTTTTCATGAACATGCCGCTGACGGCATAACCTTGCTTTTTGAGCAAATAAGCTGCGACTGATGAATCAACGCCGCCGGACATTCCGACGATGACTTGGGTGTCTTTGTTTTGCATGCGCGGATTCTACCCGAGTTGCATCAATCACTCGATACTCACCGGGTGATAAATCGCCTAACTGATGATCGCCTATGGTCGTGCGTACGAGGCGTAACGTTGGGAATCCAACTGCCGCGGTCATACGGCGTGCCTGACGATTGCGTCCTTCGTCGAGCGTCATTTCGACCCAGCTCGTTGGAATATTTTTCCGAAAGCGAACTGGTGGATCGCGTTCTGGGAGTGCTGGTGGATCGATTAAGCGACACTGGACTGCTCGGGCTTTGCCATCCTTGAGCTCTACGCCTTGTTCGAGTTGAACGCAGGCATCCTGTTCCATCGCACCGTCGACCTGTACCCAATATACTTTATGTTTACCGTATTTCGGGTCCGCGAGACCGTTTTGGAGTCGCCCATCATCAGTGAGAACGAGCAAACCCTCTGAGTCTTTATCAAGCCGGCCAGCGGGGTAGATTCCGGGAACATTGATGTATTCTTTCAACGTTAAGCCCTCTCCGGTGAATTGGCAGAGAACACCAAATGGTTTGTTGAAAATAATTAACACTTTAGAGAACCAGCTCTTCTAGGGATGTATTTCATCCAAAATTTTGTTGAGGCACTGACTCGGCCTCATGGTTTTTGAAACTTCGATGGCGTCAGGCAGGAAATACCCACCGATATTAGCCGCCTTACCCTGGACTGCATTTAGTTCTTTCATAATTAGAGATTCGTTTTCCTTTAACGCGCGATAAATTGGTTGAAAACGAGCTGCTAGGCTTGGATCTTCAGTTTGCTCACTAAGGGCTTCTGCCCAGAATTGAGCCAAATAGAAATGGCTGCCGCGGTTATCGATTTCTCCTACTGAAGGTGAGGGCGACCGACCATATTCGAGAATTTTCTGTGTCGCGACGTCCAAGGCATCGCTTAAAATTATTGCTGCCTTGTTTTCCTTAACGTTCCCGAGATGATCGAGAGATGCAGCAATAGCGGTAAACTCTCCCAGTGAATCCCAGCGAAGATGATTTTCTTCTAATAGTTGTTCTACATGTTTTGGAGCTGAACCCCCTGCACCTGTTTCAAATAAACCACCACCCTGCATTAGGGGTACGATGGATAGCATCTTCGCGCTTGTGCCTAACTCAAGGATAGGGAATAGATCGGTCAGATAATCTCTTAACACGTTGCCTGTTACAGATATCGTGTTCAGCCCCTCGCTGGCTCTAGCTAGCGAAATTTTGGTGGCCTCGCGTGGTGAGAGGATGTCTATCGTAGCGCCACTGGTGTCCTGCGTGTCCAAAACTAGCAGGACCTTCTTAATTAACTCTGCGTCATGTGGTCGGCTTTCATCAAGCCAAAAAATGGCAGGCTGTTGAGTTGTTTTTGCACGTGAAATACCAAGTTCGATCCAATTTTCTATCGCATCGGCCTGCGTTAAACATAACCGCCAGATGTCACCTTTTTCTACGTTGTGCTCAGTGAGTACCGTGCCTTCTTCATCAATAAGTTTTATGGATCCTGCTTCCGGAGCGAGGAAAGTTGTATTATGCGAACCGTATTCTTCAGCCTTTTTAGCCATCAGGCCGATGTTAGATACGCTCCCCATGGTTGCCGGATTGAATTCTCCGTGGGAAATACAGAACTTGATGGTTTCATCGTAGATTCCGGCATAACAACTGTCGGGGATAACACATTTTATATCGGCTTCCGATCCATTAGCCGCCCATCCTTTCCCGCCGTTTCTGATTATCGAGGGCATAGATGCGTCTATGATCACGTCATTTGGTACGTGAAGGTTGGTGATACCTTTATCCGAGTTCACCATATGGAGGTCAGGTTGATTGTGAAGACAGGATGCTATGTCCGACAAAATTTGTTCCTTGATGCTGTCGTCAAGATGATCAATCTTGGCTACAAGGTCGCCCATTCCGTTATTAGGATTAAAACCGATACGATCTAGGGTCTGCTGGTGCTTCTCGATTAGTTCACTGAAGAAAGTTTTTACCGCGTATCCGAACATCACCGGATCAGAAATCTTCATCATTGTTGCTTTTAGATGGACCGAAAACAGTACCCCACGTCTCTTCGCGTCAGCTATTTCGGTACTGTAAAATTTCTGAAGAGCTTTTACGCTCATATATGTTGTGTCGACCACAGTCCCGAGATCGAGCGGGACAGAGGGCGCTAGTATGATCTCCCGGCCATCGCTGTCTGTGAAACAGATCGAAGCCTTCCCGACAGATTGTTTGCTGATGGTGACCGATTTTTCATTGTGTCGGAAATCAGAGGTTTTCATCGTCGAGACATGAGTTAAAGAACTTTTTTCCCATTTCCCCATTCGATGAGGGTTTCTTTTTGCGAATTTTTTAACTGCGTCTGGTGCTCTTCTATCAGAGTTTCCCTCCCGTAACACCGGATTGACCGCACTTCCAAGTACCTTTGCGTATCTTTTCTGAGTTTCTATTTCTTCATCCGAGACTGGTTGATCATTAAAGTCTGGGATATCAAACCCCTTACCTTGGAGTTCAGCGATAGCACTTTTTAGTTGGGGAACGGAGGCGCTTATGTTCGGTAGTTTGATGATGTTGGCTTTGCTAGTTTTGGCCAATTCGCCGAGATAGTAGAGATCATCGGAAACGGGACCTTGTTTAGTTAAACGTTCGGGAAACTGGGCTAAGATTCTACCCGCTAGCGAGATATCACGTTTCTCGATGCTTATTCCGCATAGTGAAAGAAATTTTTCAACAATTGGGAAAAGTGAGTAGCTCGCAAGTCTCGGCGCTTCATCAACCAGAGTAAGAGTTATATCCGCTTCCGTTTTTTGATCAATCACAATCATATCCCTTATGTATTTGTGCTAAGAATTTTGTAGATATCACCAACTTGGTTCACAGCTTTTGGTAGCCTCAGTTCGGATCTATGTCTGTTCTTTTCCGTCCGGCGTAATCAGCTAGTCCATTCTATTGGTTTTGATCCATCAACCATAGGCGAGTTGTGGTAATGGGGGACGGAGTATAATCAAATAGTTCTGAGAGTGTTAACTCGCTGATATCTTGGTGTTCACCTTACATTTATCTCGGTCGCCTTACCTGCGGAGCACTCGGCGGAGAAAATTACTATTGCTCAAAGCTCCAACGACTTGGTTATTAAAGCATTTGCGTACGCCCAACTGTAATCAAAGGCATCTTGGGTTGG
>JAYNIS010000123.1:0-3292 GCA_038109325.1 Gammaproteobacteria bacterium
GGATTGGAAGACATCAAGCTCCCCTTCAGAGAGAACGGCCGGGAAGCCCCGGCCGAAGTGTAGACTTATTTGCCAGTTTTAATTCGCGTCCATGCCCGATTCATAATGCGATCATAGCGTGGACTAAATGCTTTCAGCGCAAACAAACCTGCTTTGACATCATCCCCCGGATAGATACCCGGATCAGATGTCACCTCAGGATTCACCAACTCTGTCGATGCGGCATTTGCATTGGCATAAAACACGTAATTCGTGATGTCAGCAGAGATTTGTGCATCCATGATGAAGTTAATGAATTGGTGTGCCTCGTCAGCATTTGGCGCGTCCGCAGGAATTGCCATCAAATCAAACCAAACGACACCACCCTCCTCTGGGATGACGTACTCGATTTCAATACCATTCTTGGCGTCGGCCGCTCGATCACGAGATTGCAATAGATCACCCGAATAGCCGACAGCTAGGCAAATATCACCGTTCGCCAGATCGTTGATGTACTGAGAAGGATGGAAATAACGGATATGACCCCGGACACCCATCAAAAGCTCCTCAGCCTTCTTAAGGTCATCGGCCGACTCGCTTGCTGGATCAAGACCCAAGTAATGCTTCGCCGAAGCGAGGATGTCGGTTGGGGATTCAAGAATCGCCACACCACAATCTGCAAATTTTGCAACCACGTCGGGATTGAAAATCATCGCCCAACTTGAAACTGGAGCATCTGGCATGCGTTCTTGAATCGCTTTGATGTTATACGCAAAACCCGTTGTACCCCACATATAAACGACCGAATGTGCATTACTTGGATCGTGCTGTTCGACGATGCGCATAATGTCTGTATCCATATTTGCAAGATTCGGGAGTTTGGATTTGTCCAACTGACGGAAAACACCGGCCTGAATTTGGCGCTCCAAAAAATTACCAGTCGGAACCACAACGTCATATCCAGAAGAGCCAGCGAGCAGCTTCGCCTCAAGCAACTCATTTGTATCGAATACGTCATAGTTAACTTTGATACCGGTCTTTGCTTCAAACTTCGTAATTGTGTCTTCAGCAATATAGTCCGACCAGTTGTATACATTGACCACGCCTTGGGCAGAAGCAGAGCCTGCAACAACCGAAAGCAATAACACTAGAAAACGATTCATGATGCGCATGTCCTCGTCAGATCATTACACTCAGAAACTCTGAGACCACCCTAGACTGGGGTTGGGATCTATCCAGGAACAACTAGTGCACGCGGAAGGAAATCGCCACAGATCCTCAACTTTGAGCCTAAGAATCCATTGCGTTCGGTGGTCATCGACGCCGCTCACGCTCGGAACCGCAAATATTAGGATTTTTCTAACGCCCGTCAATGATTTAGAAAAAATATTTTTAAATCAGATGATGATGCACGAGCGTTTCGTTTTGTGTACCATCTTGCGCCTGGTGTGGGCCTATAGCTCAGTTGGTTAGAGCAGGGGACTCATAATCCCTTGGTCGTAGGTTCAAGTCCTACTGGGCCCACCAACTCAAATGTCCGTCATATAAGGGTTTGAGTCACCTAGTCTCCAAAAGCCACAGTTGATGTAAATACATTTTGCTACGTATTTGCTACATTCTTTCAACTGGAGGCATATTCATATGGAAATCGTCAAAGACCCCGTTGTTAAGGGCCTCTACAGACGCATTGGCGAAAGCTCCGCTACTTGGTACGTACAAGGGCGAATCAACAATGGCAGTGTCACTCGTGTAAAGCTTGGTCGAGTGGCTCTTATGTCAGTTTCTCAGGCCCGACAAGCGGCTAAACAAGCCCTTGTTCAAATGGCCGAAGGTATCAACCCTAACAAAGCAAAAGCTGAAAAAAGGGTGCGAGGGATCACTCTAACTGACGCCATTGACCAAGTACTCAGTGAAAAATCATCCGTACTGAAAAAGACGACGATTGAGGATTACCGCAAAGTGCTCCTCAGACACTTCAGTGACTGGGGGAATAGACCCATCGGACAGATTACAACCCAAGACATTACCAAACGATATACCCATATCAGGGAGGGTATCAAAAAGCGATCACGGGTAGGCAAAGTGACCACCAACCCAACCGGTGAAGCCGATGCTCAAAAGGCCATGCGCTATCTTTCAGCGATATTTAGCCATTTTGAATCGGACTATGCAGGTAACCAACTGGTGTTGCCTCAAGGCAATGTGGTTAAGGTTCTTGCTAGAAAACGGATACGTCCGCCTATCAAGCGACGAGAACGCACTCTGAATCTTTCTGAAAGACTCGCTTTGATCGACGTTTTATGGGGCGAGGAAGCCGGACAGATAAGAGCTTCTCAACGGGACTGGGTGTTGCTGTTGATGCTCACCGGACTCCGTTATCACGAACCCCTGAGTCTTAGATGGGAAAACATTGATTGGTCAGTGAAGGTGTTCACCATAACCGAAACAAAAAATGGCGAGCACCTTACATTACCGATGACAAAATTGATTGAACACATCCTCAAGAATCGCAAAAAAGAACAGGAAGATAGCGGGATTCAAAGCCCATTAGTTTTCCCTCAAAGTCGTGATCCCATGAAATCGGCCACTATGACAAAGGTAATCCAGAAGGTGTGCAAAGTGGTTGGGTTTGAGTTCAATGCGCACGATCTAAGACGCACAACAGCGACTGCTTTGGCTGAGCTTGGGTATGATTTGACCATCATTGGGAGGGTGCTAAACCACGCTAGAGCCAACATTACGGACAAATACATCAATACAAGTGTTGAAGAATTGAGACGAGCTCTTGAAAAGCTAGACTGGCAACTCTTTGGAATGATCCACGAAATACCTGAGAAGTAAGGGCCTACCTAGGTACTCCTAGGCACACCTTGGCATCCCTTATGCATCTCTCATCCTTGATGTCAGGATGACGTCACTCCTGCTTCCCCTAGGGCATCACTAATACCCTCTGATGCCCTAGGGGTTTCTTAACGACTGAATTTGACCGCATAGCATTCATAACCGGCACAGTACCAAAGTTGTTTGTCGTCGTGATAGTAGGCAAATCCTTTCTCACCAATTTCCAACATACGTTCATCTCCCTGAGCCGCATAAGCCTTTGACGGGAAATCAATCTGGTTGCCAACAAGCACCAAAAGGCACCCTGCAATCACTGTCAAAACAGTCTTTGTATAACGATCCATAGTTCACCTATTTATTGTTAATAAACAGATAGTTAGTAACAATTAGGGCTTGACTTTAGGGCCCTATTTGTGTTATAATTGTACGCATAAACGCTGATAAATCGCCCTTTCGTTCTTGATTGGATAAC
>JAYNIS010000124.1:0-3281 GCA_038109325.1 Gammaproteobacteria bacterium
GGTGCACAGCAACAGCCGTATCACCAAGCATGGTTTCTGGTCGTGTGGTCGCAACGACTAAATGCCCTGACCCATCCGCCAACGGATATCTGAAGTGCCAAAGCGAGCCCTGCTCTTCTTCACTGACAACTTCTAGGTCAGAAATCGCCGTGTGCAGTACCGGGTCCCAGTTGACCAAACGCTGACCACGATAGATCAGGCCCTCATCAAATAGACGGATAAACACCTCTTGCACGGCACGTGAGCAACAATCATCCATGGTGAAGCGCTCACAAGACCAATCAACAGAGGCTCCCATACGGCGCAGCTGTTTGGTGATCATGCCGCCTGAGGTGTGTTTCCATTCCCAGACTTTTTCTAAAAACTTCTCTCTGCCCAAATCATGGCGAGAAATATCCGATGCAAGTAACTGACGCTCGACCAACATTTGGGTTGCGATCCCTGCATGGTCTGTTCCGACTTGCCACAGCGTGTCGTGACCAAGCATCCGGTGATACCGGATTAAGGCATCCATGATGGTGTCTTGGAATGCATGACCCATGTGCAATGAGCCCGTGACATTCGGGGGCGGAATCATGATGGAATAGGGCGCACCCTCACCAGATGGTGCGAAGTGGCCGTTATTTTCCCAGAATTCGTACCAACGCGTTTCGATGGCCGAAGGATCGTATGTTTTGTCTAAAGTGTCAGTCATGAACGCAGATCGTGTTGTGTGATCGGATATCCGTCAAATTTCAATTGTTTCCAGTTGGCTCGTGTGGTCTCAAGCACTGCGGGTTCTTGCACCACAATTTCCACCAAGTGGTCAAAGTGCGAGAACCATGACGGCAGTGCGCCTCCCAAATTCACCAATACACCATGGCGATCGGGAGGGTCCTGCCAACCGATACCAACAGGGGCTTTAGGTGAGTCGCCTTGATCGATTCCATGCGGGATGAAACTCTCATCATCCTCCCAAAGGAGTTGATCCAAGGCCTGAGCCTCAGATTCAGATGCCACATGGCAGTGCACATCCAAACCCTTTCGGAAGGATTGTCGCACAAACTTCACCGCAAAGCGTGCCCTTGCCTCAAGTGAATCCTCACCCAAGATGTAATAGGAGACTTTGGTCACGCCCTGAGCCAGTTCACCAACAATGGAACCGGACGACCTGACGCGCCTTTCGCTTTACCACCACTGAACCAGGCGGTACCTGCGATATCCAAGTGTGCCCAACGGTACTTATCAGTAAACCGCGATAAGAAGCAGGCCGCCGTGATGGTTCCCGCATCGCGACCACCGATATTGGCGATGTCTGCAAAATTGGAGTCCAACAACTTCTGATAAGGCGCTTCAATTGGCAATCGCCAGCAGGGATCACCCGTCTCACGACCGATGCTGTATAGCTCATCCGCCAGTTGGTCATCGGTACTTAAAAGCCCTGTGTTGTGTCGACCCAATGCAATCAAACAGGCCCCGGTCAGGGTGGCGATATCGACTACTGCTTCCGGGTTGAATCGTTCGACATAGGTCAAGGCATCGCACAAGATGAGCCGGCCCTCGGCGTCGGTGTTTAAGATCTCGACTGTTTTACCGGCAAGTGTTTTGACCACATCGCCGGGCTTCGTCGCGCGACCCGATGGCATATTTTCAACAGCCGCTATGACCCCAATCACATTGGCTTCGAGATCCATTTCACAGATGCTCTGCATGCAACCCATGACAGTTGCTGCGCCACACATATCGAATTTCATTTCATCCATGGCCGCACCAGGTTTCAAGCTGATGCCGCCTGTATCAAAGGTGACCCCTTTACCAACCAATACCTTGGGCTTGGCGTTTGGATCCTTCGCACCTTGGTAATTTAAAATAATGAAGCGTGCAGGTTCTTCACTGCCGCGTGAGACAGAGAGTAAGCAGTGCATGCCGATCTCTTCGAGAGCGTCTTCATCGAACACTTCACAGGAGAGTTTGCTGAATCGATCAGCGAGATGGACCGCCTGATCTGCAAGATAACGGGGCGTACAGATATTTCCAGGAAGATTGCCGAGTTCACGTGTCAAATTCGCACCCTGACCGATTGTCATCCCCGTGGTGAGGTGTTCCTGATCAATCTCCGATCCGACAAGTTGGAGCTGTACGAGCACTCTGGCATCATCGTCGGCAGGCTTCGGTTTGGTGGTTGTGTATTCATAGGCGGCCCAAACAAGACCATAACCCAAACGTTCCTGTGTACCTTGGTCACCACGGGTCAATGATGCGACATCAAGCGTCGCCTCTGTAATCGGTAGCCCTTTGAGCGTCTTACCCAATCCAACAAAGGCATCGTTCTGTGCAAGCGCATCGAAGGAGTCTGCTTTGCCAACTCCGACAAGAACCAGGCGTTTCGCACTAAGACCCTGCGGGTTTCTGAGCGTAATCTGGGAACCCGCTTTGGCTTTGAAGTCGCCAGAATCGATTAAATCTGAGATCAGCGTATCGAGTTCCGCGCTGCTTCCCACTACACTGTCATCTTCAGAGACACCAACGACCAAACATTCGGTCTTGATATCATTGAGAGAAGTTGAAATGAGGCTGATCTCCATCGGTGACTCCTTTAATTTTCGTTAAGCATGGAAGTGTAGGGCATTTGATCATTCTGAGGTACTTCAGCCGAGAGATTCTGGAAAACACTGCCGGTGTTTCCCTCATTCTCTTATTAGTAGTGTTGAGTGGTAGATTTATCCAGTTCTTGGAAAAAGCAGCCAACGGAGAATTGTCTGTTGAACTGATGCTTACCATGATTCTTTGGCGGATCCCTTCGTCACTCGAGCTGATTCTGCCGCTTGCGCTGACGCTCTCAGTGCTTCTGGTCATGGGGCGGATGAACCAAGAATCAGAGCTCACCATTCTTCGTGCCGCTGGCTACTCCAATCGTCGTTTGTTTGGGATCGTGTTGGTTCCAGCGATGCTCGTCGCGCTCCTTGTTGGTTGGTTATCGATGGTGCTGTCACCAGAAGTGGCTCGCGAGCTCGACCGTCAGGTTGTCGCCAAAGAAAACCTGACGGTCTTTGATACAGTGGTCCCAGGTCGCTTCCAAACCGACAAATCCGGTCGTCTTATCTTTGCAGAATCAATTTCTGATGATCGTGAATCTTTGATTGACGTGTTTATTGTCGAACCATCGAAACACAAAAACACAGAAGTGTTCTTGACTGGTAAAACAGCACGTCAGGAGCTCAATTCAGGTGAGAAATATCTCGTTCTGTTTGATGGCTATCGACATATCGGGACTGATGCATCACTTGATTGGGAAATATCAA
>JAYNIS010000125.1:0-3277 GCA_038109325.1 Gammaproteobacteria bacterium
ATGATGACACGGCCCTAGCTTTCTCTGAGGTTTTACGGGCATGCGACGTCGACAAAGTAGGTCCCCAGGAAATTGTGGTCCCGGTTAACACCCCCGGGAGCGGGATAGAGCTCGCGAAAAGAATCACAGAGCGTGCGGAAGACAATGAGTTGTGCCTGGTATTAGAGGAGGTAGATGAGGCGGGGTCTGTTGCCAAACAGTTAATCGCTGCCAGACAAAGAGTCGTAAGGTTGCCCATTTTTGGCGGCGTGAAACAATCTCTTGATCACACCCCAGACAATGATCTCCCGGTCTATGTGTTGATCAATGACGTTTCTGCGGTTTCCAGTGTTATGGAGGGGTTTAATCGCGCCGCCAAAAATACCGCGGAAATTGTTTGGGTCTCAGCTAACCCCGGTCTTGCATCTTACGCCGTGAAAAAATGTAGCGGATCACGCAGTGTTGAGGTGCCTTCATTAAACGCTGACGAAATTCTCAACAAAATCTCGACCGACAGCGGTTAAACTTTTGAGGTAGTGTGATGAGTTTGTTCGACTGGGTGTATTCTGGGGACGCAGAGGAGGGTAAAAAATCCTCTGCCAAGAAGACGTTTGAGCAGACCGTCGCATTGGACGGTGACTCCAGGGAGATGCGAGCGCTTCGAATCAGACAGGCGGTCAGGATTAGGGTCGTTATGGACAAGATATTTGTCGCGGGGACCAAGGCCTGGGCGGGATACGAGGAGTCTAGAATGATCGCCATCGCGGGCGGTGAAGATGTCCCACCAGCACCCACGGCGACTGATCAGACTTGTTATCAGACCGTTAATACTGTGAATGGGCAGACGATGGCCTACATTCCGATCGATTTTGCTTTGCGCGTTTTTGAGCTCGGTGTCCGCTACCAGAAAGGTGAAATCGATGGGCTTTTAGCTGTGAATAGCTGCCAGGACATAGCCAATGATTTGGGAGATCTTCTCAAACTAGATCTATATGCCGTGCAACCAATATTGCCGTTGAACTTTCTTTTAGACAAAACCGGTGAGATTGATGAAAACGCGGAATAGCGATAATTCCGGATTAGTTACTCCAGTACCGGGTTAATATGGTTTTTGATTTTGTCGAGTACCACGTCTGGGCGTAATTCAGAGACCTCAACAAATTCAGCGTTAGGCAGTATCTTCTTGAGGGCTATGCCAACAGACGGGCGGCAGCCTATCCATCGTACTTTCGAGAAATTCATGTTTTGTCTCTTAAGACCTTTGGCGATGTCCGGTACTCCGATCGCATCGTTAACCACAACCCACCAAGACTGGTTGTCGGTTGGGGGTAGGTTTGCCATCTGGATCGGTCGGTATTTATAAAACCCCATCCTGATAGCCCGAAGCCCGTTACCGATAAGTGTCTTTGCGATGAGCCCGGAAGATTCGGCGGGCTCGAAGACTAGACACAACTCCCGCTCCTCCTCGCGCTTCGCTATGAGGTCGGTTAACTCTTTGATACTGCCAGGCGTCTCAGGGGTCATGACGCTTGAGAAATGGAACTTGGAAATATCTTTAATGTGGCACACTTCAGACAGACTGATCGCTGTTTCCTGGTCTATCGCGGCAAACTTCAGGCGGTCTTCGCGGATCTGCAACGCAATGCATAGCTCATCGAACTGTTCCAGGGCATCCGGTGCCTCGGGCGTGGAACAGACCACCGTGACAGCATAGTCAGCCTTGACCTCATCCCATTCCGCCAGCTCCCGCAACACCGCTCGCCTGACCGCGTCGTTGACCATCTCCAGCTGCATGATCGGGCTTTGCACTACCCTAACCAAATACTTGTCCGCGAGATGAGACAATGAGGCCCCCAATGGGCTCGAGTGACCTTCCCAGGCCGGCGAGGTGACGATAACGGTTCCGTTTTTATCTGACATAAGCTGATTTTTCCCTTAGCGAAGCCTAGTCGCCTGCCGTAGCTCCTAATTTAAAAAGGCCGTACTTTAGTGTAGAGGCAGTTATTGTGTCACTCAACTTTCAATTTTTTGTCGCTACAAGCGATTGACTTCAATATGAAGAGGATACTGGTATTCTGAATCAGTGATTCATTGTTGAAACTTGAGAGAACTGAAGTCTCAGCTACACTGACCAACTGTAAAGGAGGTATTGGTGTTTCAGTTTGGGGGCCCTAACTGCCGCGTTTGTCGACTGATTAGAATCTATCTGATGGTTGCTATACCGGTGTTGATGATGATGTGGATCCGTCCGGATTTTCAAATTCCGGCAGGTGTCGACGGTCGCGCCGTTGTGGGTTATGCCTTTGGTGTCGGTGTTGTTGTGATGTTCGCGTACAAGTATTACACCGATATCTACAAGAAGAAGCGGCACGATGACTGACTCACCCAATTGTTGGAAATGCCGTTTCTTCAAAATCAGTTGGGACCCTCGCTTTCCCTACGAATGCGAGGCAATGAAATTTAAGAGCCAAGCACTTCCCTGCATCCAGGTGATGAGCATCGACGGCCGTCATTGCCAATGGTTTTGGCCAAAACCTGAAGAGGAGCAGGGTGTCGAGCCTGCCGAGGTCAGGGGCGGAATTAAAGGTAACCAGATCGACCGTTCAGCCTAAACTCAGTCGCGCACCATCAATATCGGTTGTTGCAGTTGCACAGCCTGCCGACAAGACGTGGAACCTTGAAACAAGAAAATTGCACAGGCAAAACGCGCATTTTGTAGCCACGGCTTATCGCTTAACCAAAAGTTTTTGACCTCGATACTCGGGAACACATTGGGATTCAGCGGCGGGTTATCACAAGACGTTTCGAGAATTTCTTCGAACTCGTTTTGGGTTGGTAGTCGCCAACTTTCTCCCGCTTTGTGTGAGAAGTCTCGTAGGTACGATTCGGCTTCTATCTTCGTTAGTTCTAAAGGTTCGCCCAAGCATTTCTTGCCCCGGAATGATTGTCCAGCCATGCACCGATACCAGACGGAACCGGAGACATGCTGCGCGAGACCGGTGTTCGGATTGACAATAAATTTTCCGTAGTCTTTGGGTGACTTCACATCCGTGCAATCGGGTAGCTCTCTGGACCGTTCGCAACCGGCCAGCAAGAGAAAAGTGATGCAAGCTACCACAATACGCATAAATCACCTTTTATTGGTTGAGGGTCTGTACTCTCTCAGTCAGACAGCTTCATACTATATCGAAAGAAAACGAAAAACGTTGAGCGGTGTAAATATTTCAATGTTTTTGCCGATAGAATGCTGGCAGACAGAGTTTTGCCCGAATCGATTCAAAGGGAGAGTTAGATGGAT
>JAYNIS010000126.1:0-3268 GCA_038109325.1 Gammaproteobacteria bacterium
GCTCAGCAAAGGCTTCCAATTCCGGACGACGAGCCATCGAGCCGTCATCGTTCATAATTTCACAAATCACAGCCGCAGGCTCAAGACCTGCAAGACGAGCTAGATCACAGCCGGCTTCCGTGTGACCGGCACGCATCAGTACGCCACCTGGGCGCGCTTGCACCGGAAAGATGTGTCCAGGCTGGACTAAATCCGTTGGTTTCGCGCTCGCCGCTACAGCTGCCTGTACCGTCCGCGCCCGATCAGCCGCGCTAATACCCGTGGTGACGCCTTCAGCGGCCTCAATACTCACAGTAAAAGCCGTTTTATGTCGCTCGGTATTCTCAACCACCATCGGTGGGAGTCCAAGCTGTTTACAGCGCGCTTCTGTCAGCGTCAGACAAATCAGACCTCGGGCATGACGCGCCATGAAGTTGATATGTTCAGGCGTACAATGCGCACCAGCCAGAACCAAATCGCCCTCATTTTCGCGATCCTCGTCATCCATCAGGATGACCATCTTGCCAGCACGGATATCCGCAATTAAGGTCTCGACAGATGCCAAAGCCATTTTATGCACGCGTCCTTAGTGTCCAGTCCAATCGGAGATCTTCACCCACTTCCCGGATCTCCTGAATAAAAACCTCTGGCGCATTAGCCAGTTGGGCGGGGGCAACATCATACAGGGATCGCGCGGCCTGCCCAAGGAGTTTCGGCGCAAGATAGAGAACACCTCGGTCTACTAGGCCGTCAGAAATACACTGACCGATCAATCTTGGACCTGCCTCAACTAACACCTCATTGATGGATCGATTGGCGAGTTCGGACATCACCGCATGTAAATCAATTCGCTGACCGATACGGGGCGCAACCCATTGCTCAACCCGACCTGACTCTGCCAGCGGATGATCTTGAGCACTGCCTGTGACCCAAAGAATTGGACCATCTGCCTCAAACAGCGCGCCTTTTTCTGGTAGTCGCCCACGCGTATCAAGAATCACCCGAAGTGGCTGAGTGGCATCGATCGGATCTGGTATAGTGATACCTGCCTCTTCATACCGAACATTGAAACGCGGATTATCAATAAGCACCGTATCAATCCCTGTCACGATTGCTTGGCATCGTGCTCGCAAACGCTGAACATCTGCACGCGCATCAACTCCAGTAATCCACCGTGACTCGCCATCGGCCATGGCAATCTTGCCATCGAGACTGGCCGCTGACTTCAGCCAAATCCATGGGCGTGATTGGGTCATACGCGTAATAAAGCCTGGATTTAATCGCTCTGCTTCTTTGCTATAAAGACCAACAACCACGTCGATCCCTGCATCCCGAAGCTTCTGAATCCCCTGCCCAGCCACTAAAGGATTGGGATCGACCATCGCAACAACCACGCGGCTCACACCGGCATCAATCAGCGCCTCAGCACAGGGGCCTGTTTTACCGACATGCGAACAAGGTTCTAAGGTCACAACACAGGTGGATCCTTGAAGTGTTGACGAGTCCACGGCGCTAATAGCTTCAATTTCCGCATGCGGTAACCCAGGAGCCTCATGAAATCCTTCAGAAACAATCTCGCCGTTACGGATAAAACATGCTCCGACACGCGGGTTTTCACCTGTGGAATACAATCCCTGTGTCGCAATCAATAACGCGCGGCGCATCGCCAAACGTTCGAGATCAGAGAACTCAGTCATCCGATAGCTTCTCAATCTCACCAATAAATTCAGTCACATCCCCAAAGCTTCGATACACCGAAGCAAAACGAACATATGCCACTTGGTCTAATGCTTTTAATTCGCGCATGACATGATCACCAATACGACGCGATTCAATCTCCTTATCCGATTCCGACTGCAGTGCACGTTTAATCCGTTGGATACACGCATCAATTTGCACTGTACTCACAGGACGCTTCTCAAGCGCCCGGGTCAACCCCCGGCGTAATTTGTCTTCATCAAAGTTTTCGCGCTGCCCATTGCTCTTCACGATTCGAGGCATCACAAGCTCTGCACTCTCATAGGTCGAGAATCGTTGATCACAGTCAGGGCACACCCGGCGGCGCCTGATTTGTGAACCTTCCGCATGAAGTCGCGAATCAATCACCTTGGTATCTAAGGCTTGGCAAAAGGGACAGCGCATTACACTCGCTCCTCATAAGCACGCGATATTTGAAGCGCACCTCGTCGATTTTGTAGGTCATACAGCAACACTCCGGTCGCCACACTCACATTCAAACTTTCAATATGTCCTGGCATCGGAATCGCTACCAGCGCATCACAGACTTCACGCGTCAGTCGTCGTAAACCGCTACCCTCTGAGCCCATCACCAACGCCATCGGGCCATTGTGTGATGCCTCATCCAGACCAACTGTCGACTCTCCAGCAGCACCAACAACCCAAAAGCCGTCTTGCTGAAGCCCGCGCAGACACCGAGATAGGTTTGTTACCTTCACAACTGGAATCAGTTCACTCGCCCCCGATGATGTCTTGCGCGCGACCTGATTTAAAGGTGCTGCGTTATCTTTCGGCACAATGACACAGGCTGCCCCAAAGGCTTCAGCGGACCGCAAGCAGGCGCCAAAATTATGTGGATCAGTAACGCCATCCAAAACCAAAACCAAAGGGCTGTCTAGGCCATCAAGAAGGATCGGTAGCGCGTTTTCAGGCTCCATCTCACGCGGTTTAGTAAACGCCATCACACCCTGGTGATTGGTATCACCTGAAACCGCATCATCGAATTCACGGGATCCAACCTCGATAACACGAACACCCAGTGCTTTAGCTGTCGACACAAGATCTTTCAGTCGATGCTCATTCGCACCGTCTCGAATCCACATTTCAGACACACGCGTTTGAGCAAGTACCACGCGTACTGGATGAACTCCAGCAATCGCGACTTGGCCAGGAGCGTCTTGTTTTCTCGGTTGTTTACGCCTGTGCTGGCTCATCGGCGTTTCTTCCCTGAGTTTTTCGAACGACCTTTAGACTTGGCTTTTCCAGGAATATTGCCCTCTTTCAACCGCGACCGAACACTCGCTTTGCGCGGTCGCCCTACGGGACCATTTCCTGCTAAGGCAAAATCAATTCGACGCGCCTCCAAATCAACGCGAGCCACTTTGACCCGAACTGAGTCCGCTAACCGATATACCTGATGGGTTCGCTCGCCTGTCAGCGTGTGTTGCTGCTCACTAAATACCCAGTAATCAGGAGGCAATTGCGTGACATGAACCATGCCCTCGACAAAGAGCTCATCGAGCAAGATAAAGAGACCAAAGCCAGCCACACC
>JAYNIS010000127.1:0-3237 GCA_038109325.1 Gammaproteobacteria bacterium
AAGCACCTGGCGAGCCTCTACCTAAAACGCGCAAAGCGACGATCGAAACGCAGCCACGCGTTCTGTTCTTCTCAGAAGGCGCTATCGGTTACGTATTGACCGAGAATAGGTATTCACAACCCAGAAGTGATCTTTACATCCGCTTGAGAACACCACTCGCAGCAAACTCACCAGAAGCGTCGATTATGAGTGATCTTTTGTCCGATGCGATCAATGAACATCTGAATAGTTTGAGTTATGCAGCAGCTCTCGCTGGTGCGGGATTTTCTGCCCAGGCAACTCAATCAGGGATCACACTTCAGTTCTCGGGATATCATCAATCATTGATCCCACTTGTCAATCAAGTACTCGACAGCCTTCCGATTCCCCTAATCGACGAATCGACTTGGTCACGCTTGCACCAGCTCAAATCCCAAAGTCTCGCTCGCGTCCAAGCAGCGAGACCATCGAGCCGTCTATTTGATGAAGTGACTGCTGAACTGATGCCATTTGCCTACTCAAATATTGAGCTGAATGAAGCATTCGCAAGCATTGATCGGCAGACGTTCCATCAATACCAAAAAGCATTCTTCTCTGGACTTAAAACTGAGATGTTTTTGCACGGCCCGGTCTCTCGTAATGAAGGACAGGCACTGCTTGAATCCTGGGTACAGAGATTGCCGATTGATCAAGCGACGCCAGAAGTTCAGGTGACAACCAATGCTTGGTCTGGTGAACGCACTCGCTCATATCAATATGATCACCCTGATCAAGCAGCCACGGTATTCTATATCGATACAAATACTGACCCAGGTTCTCGCATTCTCAATCAGCTGGCCGGAAATTTGATTGAAGCGCCTTTTTACACACATTTAAGAACAGAAAAGCAACTCGGATACATTACATTCGCGACCGCATTTCCTCTGTATAACACACCGATCTTAACGGGAGCGATTCAATCACCAACCGCAAATCCAGATGAACTGGCAAGCGCGATTCAGAGTGAATTTGAGGGATTCGCGGCAACGGTTGAACTAATGCCCGATGAACAGTTTGAAAGCCAGCGACTCAGTCTGCTTGATAAGTTACTGAACCCTCCGTCGACACAAGGAGAGCTCTCCAATGCAATCTGGAGTGCAATCGGATTGCGCCGACCATTCAGTGATCGGATGGAACAAGCAGCGACACTTGAAAAACTGACCAAAGACCAGTTTGTTTCCTACCTTAAACAGCGAATCCAAAATCCTGTGGTGCTGAAGGCCTACCGCTCAAACGGTTAGCTTCACAGCAACACCGACCAGCGGAGACAACCGGAAAAGGAACCATCGCTAAATAGCGAACTAAGCCAAGCTTGCCTGCGACGATTTGCAAAAGTTCAGCAAGTGACAGTCGTCAAACCACCGAAGAAATCACCGCGATTGACCATTTTGCCGCCTTAACGGGATTACATAGGCGGTTGATTGTCCAACCAGTTTACGAATTGTTGTAATTGTTCTATTTGATGAGGCTCTAAATCCGTTCGCTGACTGATTTCCAGTAATTCATCTTGAATCCGGCTCGCCTGGGTGTTCACCTGATGGATACCCATTAACTTGTCTCGACGAATTTTCTGCCATCGCTTCCATTCGCCTTGAGTTAATGATCGCGGAAAATTTCGGGCACGGTAACGAAAGAGAAGCTCCTCATATCGCGGATCATCGAATGATTGTGTCCATTGACTCAATCCTTCAGGATCCATCAGGGGTAAGCTGGCTAACAGATCTTTGTCATGTGCGGATAAAAAGCCGCCTGAATATAACGCAAAATCAACATCGTCTGGCATGACTTGTTCTGGTTCTGCCAACACCTGAACCGCCAACTGATACAACTGTTTGAATGCCGGCGAGTCTTGGATGTGATGCCATACATCAAGATGCTGATTCTGCCGAACTTCATCGCGTCCAAACGCTTCTAATCGTGCTTTCACTTCGGGCTCAAGCGTCCCACGGCGGAACAACATCGGTTGTGCGTTGATTCGGACTGTCTGCAGACCTAATTCGCGGACCTGCTTTCTCAGCTCAAATCGGTCTGTGATAGGTGATTCAACCAACTGGATCAATCCAGCCATGACCGCTTGAGGGTCACAATTCAAGTCAATGGCAACGTAATCATTGGATCGCTCCGACAAACGAAACGGAACCCAGAGATCCCGAACAAATCCTTGATCCCATCCAGCAAAGGGTGTGATTTCCAAAAGACCTTCACTACGGCCATCTGCGCGAATTTGATCAGTGACAAAATGTTTGTCGATCCGTTTCAAACAGGATGCAAATAAGTCGGGGTCATGCAACGCCAACTGCTTCGCTAATCGTGCAGTCACGGCAACATCTGCAGACGCATCATGCGCCCGCTTGAGTCCTTGATCGAGCCGGTTTAGAGGCCCAATTCGATCGAGCTTAAATCGCGGGCGGCCATCATGATCTTCAGGCCAACGGAGCGCACTTGGCGCAAGCACAAAATACGTCAGAACAACGGGATACAAGTCGAATCGTCCCCGCCCATCAGCATATTGCCATACATAGGGATCACGTAAGCTTCGGTAAAAAACGTGTTGCGTGAATTTATCATCAAATCCGCGTGAGTTATAACCAGCAACCAGGGTTCTCGGAGCGATCAATTGCTCAAGGTGGTTTGCGAGCTCTGCCTCAGAAATCCCTTCGCGCTGATGTATCTCAGGCAAAATTTGATGCACAAGCATCGCACCAGGAGAAGGTAAAACATCGTCAGGCAAGCGAATTAACAAGGAGTCAGCGTCGGCGACCGGATCCATACCTGGATCTGTTACCTGCCATCCCAGTTGGATAGGACGATCTGCTGCCGGGTCTCGCCCAGAGGTTTCGTAGTCGTACCAAAGAATCTGCAAGTTAATTCTCAGGAAGCGTGACGTTTAATTCTAAGACTGATGAATCACCTGCTCGATCCACACGAATCGAGACGTGGTCATCTCGGACCGCGACATACTTTTTAACAACCGCCAAAATGTCACGTTGAAGCTCAGGTAGAAAATCTGGTCCGTGACGATTTTGACGTTCATGCGAAATCAAAATCTGCAACCGCTCTTTGGCAGCAGCCGCAGATGTTTTCTTTTTCCCAGAGAACAGTCCAAACAAAGCCATTAATCACCTCCACCCAAAATTCGGCTGAGTAAGCCTTGTTTCTTCGGTGTCACGAAACGCATCGGCCGATCCTCTCCCAAGAAGCGTGCGACCGCGTCGGCAT
>JAYNIS010000128.1:0-3223 GCA_038109325.1 Gammaproteobacteria bacterium
GTGATTCAGAAGTTTGAGGTCGACATACAAGGCGCAATTGTGGGCGATCAGATAACACTGGATGAGACATTCCAGTACGCAGTTGGAACAGGACCCGTGAAGCGAGTATGGCAAATCGTGAGACTTGCTAACGGCCAATATCAAGGAACTGCGGGCGACATACTCGGTGAGGCCACTGGATCCACTTTTGGCAACGCCTTCCATTGGACATATCGTATGGATATTCCGGTAGACGACAAATTGTACGAGGTTAGTTTCGAAGATTGGTTTTGGGCAATCGATGATCGACGTTTATTCAACCGGTCTTACATACAGAAGTTTGGGTTTGATGTGGCGGAAGTCACTATTTTTATGGAGCGCCAGTGAAGAGCTTAATTTTGGTTCCTCGGTCGTTGTCTAGAGTGCCCTATGGATAACTGAGAGAGTTAACATAATCGTCTAACACTAGGGACGTGTCTCAGTTACATTAGGATAGTTTTAGATCAGCCCTTAGCAGACTGGCGTTATGACGGACACAAAGATCGAAGTTAAAAAAGCTCAGATTCGAGAACTCCGCGCGCAGGCCGAACAGGAAACTGCCTGGCTTGAAAAGAATCGACTTTTGTATACCGAAAAGAGGGCAAGGCTGGACAGACTTGTCGAGGAGCGAGGACCAAGCGGTGGAGAGGTCACGCCGGAGGAACAAAAGCTGAGTAAACATGTTGCTATCTACGAATCTAGGCGCTCAGGCATGTGGGACTTGGCTCACGAGATCAATCAGGAAGAACAGAATCTCAAGGCTATGAGTTAAGGCGAATAGCTAGTTTCTAGATAACCCAAAAGTGCGGTGGATCTGTAGGAAAAGACATTACAGTTTTTTCGATCAAAAAAAGACCCTCGAGAGGCGGAGGATTTAGCACTGGCTGCAACGCAGGGCGCCAGAGCTTCCTTAATTTGCTCATTGAATACGCTAGATCTATGCGTTTGAATCGAGTAGCTGTTTAGCCATCCAGTCGATAACGAACTGACGAGCCACGCGACCACCGCGACCACCACGCCCGATGGCAAAACGATTCGCCTCTACTGCCATTGCCTCGGTAAATTCTGGTAGCTCCAGATCTCTTCCGAGTTCGTTGTACCAGTACTTTACGATTGCGATGTAAGTGTCTTGTGGGTATGGATAGAAGGACAGCCATAGTCCAAAGCGATCAGACAACGAGACACGTTCTTCGACCGCATCACCTTGGTGGATTTCACCATTGACTACAGTGGCTTGCTGATTGTCACTCATGGGCTCAGAAACCAAGTGGCGGCGGTTGCTGGTACAAACCACAAGGATGTTGGCGCCAAACTCCTCAAGTGTGCCATCGAGGACGGTCTTCAATCCTGAGTATTCGCGCTCTCCGTCCTCAAATGTGAGGTCATCGCAGTAAATCAGGAACTGATATGGTTCTGCGCGAACCTGGTCCACGATGGCTGGCAAATCTCCCAGATGTGCTTTTTCAACTTCAACAATTCTCAATCCGCGGTCATGGTATGCAGTCAGCGCTGCACGAACCATAGATGATTTCCCGGTGCCACGAGCACCCCAGAGTAACGTGGCGTTAGCGGGCAATCCCTTGAGGAATAGCTCCAGGTTGGCCTTGAATTGGGAGGCTTGTTGGTCAACACCAATCAGGCCGTCGAACGTTTGATCGAGCCGTGGTTTGAGGGCGCGTAGGTGCCCCATATTCGCGCGATCATGAACCCATCGGGCGCACAATGTTTCTCGCCAATCAATCGATGGAGCTGATTCAGGCAGGGTATCAAGTAAACGGTTTGCGAGTGTCAGAAGAGTTTGTCGAAGCGCTGTCATAGTTGAATCTTATAAAAATCCTTGTGTTTCAGTCTTAGCGGGGCCACATTCCTTGCAAACCTGGGAGACAAGAATGATTGACCTGTATTACTGGCCAACCCCAAATGGCAACAAAATTACAATGATGCTCGAAGAGTGTGGACTCGATTACACCATCCATCCGATCAATATTACTGCAGGCGATCAGTTTCAACCTGATTTTCTCAAAATATCGCCTAATAATCGTATGCCCGCCATTGTAGATCATGACCCGATTGGTGGAGGAAAGGCCTTGGATTTGTTTGAGTCGGGTGCCATTTTGCTCTATCTCGCCGAGAAAACTGGGAAATATTATCCCACGGATTTGCGTGCACGCTATCACGTCATGAAGTGGCTGATGTGGCAGATGGGTGGACTCGGTCCCATGGCCGGTCAGAACCACCACTTTGGACGTTTTGCGCCTGAGAAAATTCCGTATGCGATTGAGCGATATCGGACCGAAACAGCGCGCCTGTACGGCGTGTTGAACGGTGCCTTAGAGGGGCATGAGTTTATCGCTGACGAGTATTCAATTGCCGATATGGCCTGTTATCCCTGGATAGCGCGCTATGAGTGGCAGGAGATGGATTTAAATGAATATCCAAACGTTAAGCGTTGGTTCGATCACATTGCAGCTCGTCCAGCAACAAAACTAGCGTATGAAAAAGGTGAAGCGGTCCGTAACTCTTGATCTTGCGTAAGCTTCAATAGGATTGAGACTGATCCTCAAAAAGAAATACGTACAGCAGCCGATCGAATTATCAAAAAAGGAACAGCAATGCGTTTATGGATTTTTGTTGCCGCGGTTACTCTGTCATCGATGTCAATTCAGGCAGCAGACCAGAAAACAGCGCTTGAGCGTGGTGAATATGGGCCTCTAGATAAAGCGCCGCAAACCGCTCTTTATGACTATCCAGTGAAAGTCAGTGAGCATGTGTATAGCGCGATAGGAGCGACACAGCCACCAACTTACGAGAATGCTGGCCACAATAACAACCTATCGTTTGTGATTGGCTCTGAGGCTGTCTTGGTCATAAATGGAGGATCGAATAATGCTCTTGCGAGGGCGTTGCACGCTGAGATCAAAAAAGTCACTGACCTGCCGGTGAAATATGTCGTCAGTGAGAACGGTCAAGGCCATGCGGTGTTCGGCAATCACTATTGGAAGTCTCAGGGCGCGACCTTGATTGGTCATGTCGATGCACAGCATGAAATTGATGAAAAAGGATTTGGTGGCCTGTCACGGATGCGCCAATACGCAAAAGAGTTCGCACAAGATACCGATCTCGTGAATTTCGATGTCACGTTCGATGAGCAATACGAGTTGGATCTCGGGGGCTTGATTGTCATCGCTAAAGACTACGGTTCGGC
>JAYNIS010000129.1:0-3186 GCA_038109325.1 Gammaproteobacteria bacterium
CAGCCGCCTCTGAGATTGATTGATCAGACAGCAAATCAAGCTCGATAGGAATCACACGTGGATCGTTCGACCCGATCCTTTGGATATCTCGCGCCGTCACGAATACTTGATCAAATTGATTAGACTGAAGAATCCGATCCACCAAGGCCCGTCCTAGGCCACCTGCACCTCCTTGTATCAGTGCAGACTGAGTCATCTCGTTACCACTTAAAGAGTTTGATACTGAGCCCCATGCCCACAATACAAAAACCGACGAGCACCGCTAGATGGATCGCGATGTCAGTGAAGCCGGCATTATCTAACATCACAGCGCGCGCAGCTTCTAACACGTGTGTCAGCGGAAGAACTTGGGCTAGCATCTGCACCCATTCAGGAGAGCCATCCAGCGAAAACCACACTCCTGATAGCAATAACATCGGAAACGTCACGGCGTTTAACAACCCATCCGCAAATTCTTTACTCGCGGTGCGACAAGCAATCGCAAGCCCGAGCGTAATCATTGCCAACCCACCCATGAGCGCAATGAGCAATAGAAGCCCAATACTGCCAACCATTTTGTAATCCAGAACAAGATTCGTCCCAACAAAAACGATCGTACTCGCCGTGAGTGTAACCAGAAGTCTCGAAAGCACCTGGGCAGACAAGAATTCAAATTTCGTCAGAGGCGTCGCTCTTAAGCGCCGCAAATAGCCTGATTGTCGATAGCGCACGACCACATATCCAACACCCCATAGAGCGCTGTACATCATATTCATGCCGAGAATACCGGGCACAACCCAGTCAACATAGCGTATCGCCTCGCCATCAGTTTCTCCGCGTTCAAGGGGTCTCGATTCAGTATATTTCAGAAGAAGCTCCAGAACCGCACCGGAGGCCGAATTGCCATTCACCCAATAATTCACAGAATCATCGACCACTTCGATTACTAAGTCAGTTTGTTGCCGTGATAGACGCTCAAGTGCTTTATTGCGAGCAGCTTCAATGGTCTCAACACCAGGAAAATCGACGAGTTCCGGAAGGCTATCGGAAGCAACCGCAGTGATCGTAAATAACGCTCTTGGCGGCCCTGAAAAAACGACAGCCAGTGCAAAGACGATCAGTACAGGAAATACTAAATTCCAACCGAAGCTTGCTCGATCGCGCAGATACTCAAGACTCCTTGCAATAAAGACTGATTTTATTCGCCTTAATGATCGACCAATAGCGCTCACTCGATGACCTCTTGCGTTTTGACTAATGTCTCGCCGGTCAGCGATAAAAATAGGGTATCGAGGTCCGATACACCTGCGTCTTTAATGAGTTGTTCAGGTGTCCCTTGGAGTAGCGTTTTACCGTGCGATAAAATCACCAACTCATCACACAGGACTTCAGCTTCTTCCATGTAGTGGGTGGTCAGAATCAGTGTCCGACCATCTGCTTTGAGATCAGTCATAACATCCCAAAGGTCACGGCGGGATCTTGGATCAAGGCCGGTGGTGGGCTCATCAAGAAACACGATTTCAGGGTTATGCACGAGTGCCAGAGCAAGTAACAGACGTTGCCGCTGACCACCGGAAAGATGACGCGAATCTCTGTGAAGGAAGTCCCTCAATCGGAACTGCTCAATCAACTGATCCATTGGAATCGGATCATCATAGAAACTTGAGAACAGTTTGAGATTGTCAAAAGGCGTTAAAAAATCTTGTAGCGCAGTCGCCTGAAACTGAATACCAACGCGGCTTTGGTAATCAGAGGGTAAGGGAGCACCATAGTAACGCACTGATCCATGGGTCGGATCTTCCATTCCCTCAAGCATCGCGAGCGTCGTACTTTTACCCGCACCATTGGGCCCGAGCAAACCAAAACACTCACCCTTTTCGATCTCAAAATCGAGACCATCGACTGCCGTCACATCATCATAGGATTTCTTGAGATCCGTGACAGACAGAATCACTTCAGTCATCGCTAGCCCAATTTTTGGGCGGTATTCCGCCTAACAGTTGTGTCGCCAAATGGGCCGTCTTTAATACGGCATTACCATGACCGACTAAGACCGCTTCTGTTACACGAACGCTCGGCCCACTCACACTTAACGCGCAAATTGGAGAACCGGTTTCGTTAAATATAGGCGCAGCAACACATTGCATCCCTTCAACATGCTCTTCACGATCATACGAACGACCCTCTGCAATGATCCGCTCAACCTCTTGGTTAAGTAATGCTTTTGAACAGAGCGTCTTCTCAGTCATCGCATCGAAGCTCAACTGATCCATGAGTTCATTGCGCTCTTTTTGATCAAGCGCTGCCAACAGTGCCTTACCGGCGCCTGATGCATGCAGCGGACATAAACTTCCAAGCGGCGCAACCATCCGCATCATATTGGCGCTTTCAATTTGTGACACAAACAAGGCTTTGCTACCTGAGAGAACGGCGAGATTCACTGTCTCGCCCGTTTGGTCTGAAAGCTCGATCATCAATGGTCTTAGCTGGGCGACGTAATCCCGTGAGCGCACAAAAGCGTTCCCCATCTGGAAACCAGAGACACCGATTCTCCAACGACCGGTCTCATTATCCACTGACAAAAATGACTGAGCTTCAAGCGCTGCCAACAACCGGTGAACTGTCGAAGGCGCAAGCTCGGTCGCCTCAGCAATCTCAACCAGAGTCAGTCCCGAACGAGAACCTGAGCAAGCATTCAAAATCGATAAACCACGGACCAGTGTTTTTGACCGCCCGGTTGTCTCTTCAGACATGCATGTTTCCTTCTTGTTTTAATTCTCCATGACGGATCGTCAGTGACACTTCCTGGCCACGAAAGGTGTTGATTGAAAGACTGTAGACGCACTCAATCCAATCTCCAGATTTTACAGGAGGGGGCGTGCGAGGATCGAGTGCAGAAAACCAAATTGCCTGAATTTGTCGACCTTCAACGATCAATGACATGCTCAAGTGCGTTTTATCTTGTCCAACGGATCGAATAGAGCCCACCTGAAATACGCCAACAAACACAGGTTGATCAAAACCTCGACCGAATGGAGCTAGAGCTTCCATTTTTTCAATCCAAGCGATGCTCAGTTGCTCGGGCAACAACTCGGCATCAACCAAAAACTGTGGCTTTGGACCCACATCCGAATATCTTGCGCGATAGATTTCTTGGAGCTCCCGACTCAAATCAGCGAGCGCATCCTTACGCACTGTCATACCGCA
>JAYNIS010000130.1:0-3165 GCA_038109325.1 Gammaproteobacteria bacterium
TCAGCCTATGGGTATCCGCAAGCCAAAGATGGAACCTGGGACGATTACCGTCGTGATACCAATTCCTACCTCGCTGTGCGCAATAATTTTCGTGATGCTGCTGATTTCGTGGGTTGGTACGTTGATCGCGCCTATCGTATTGCGGGAATTCCGAGATCAGATGCCTACCGTCATTACTTGGCTTATCATGAGGGTGTCGGTGGATTTCAGCGCGGAACTTTTAAATCCAAGCGCTGGTTGATCGGTGTCGCAAAGCGGGTTGATCAAGTTGCTAAGACGTATGACAGTCAATTGAATGGATGTCGCGATAAGCTCGATAGCGGATCTTGGTGGAATCCTTTTAGCTAAGGTTTCGAATCAAATCGCGTCTTAAAAAGCGATCGGGGGCAAGCGCGTGCCGCACCTGCTCGCTGATCGGAAGCACCTCGCCTAAGACTTGGCTGACAAGAATCTCAGCGGCCATTGGCGCTGTGAGAGTGCCTCGTGATCCGAGACCTGCAAGCACATATCGGCCTGAGATAAACGGCAGCGCATCCTCTGGTTCAAAGCTTGCGTCATGACGTAGTCGCTCGAGTGACTTGACCCACTCGTCACTTGCAGCGATCTGGCCAATCACTGGTGCGTAGTCGGACGTCGCTGTTCGAATGCTCACTCGATGGCCAAGGATATCGGAAGCCGACCATGCAGGGTGATCCACCAGGCGATTGATTGCATCGATGTTGGTCTGGTCATCTTCGTGGTGTGCGGTGAGATCATCCGAATTCGGTGTGTAGGTTGCGCCGCATGTCATGACGCCATTCCAGGCGGGAGCGACATAAGCATCACCGCAGATCGGCATGTTGAGGGCGACTGTTTCCTTAATCTCCGTGACCTGTCCGCGGATTGGTTTGAGCGGTAAGGGTAGTCGAATGAATTGACGTGCTTCCAGCGCATTTGCCCAGATCACAAGATCGCATGGATAGCGCGTTTCTTGCCCATCCACGGTCGTGAACCGAATGATCGAACCATGGTTAGTTGATTCGACTGATTGAATCTGGTGGTACGGCCTGACTTCAATCCGTGGATGCTCCAACAACGTTTTGACACACTTTTTCGGATTGAGCCAACCGCCGGCTGGTATGTGCAGCCCTCCATAACGAAGTTCTTGGCCACATAAAATTGAAGCTTCAGTTTGCGATACGGGTACCAAAAGTGGATGAACACTTGGAAGTGCCTCTACCAGCTTGTCTTGATGTGTTTGTTCTTTCTGGTTTTGTGCGAGGAGTAAGACACCGGTGTGTTGCCACACGGTGTCTGGAAACATCTGAAACCAGGTGTTTACGTGCGCAAGCGCTTGCAGCTGAATCAGGCTATTCGGGGTGGCCTCGATACTTAGCTTGGCATAGGTGATCCCTTGCGGGTTACCTGAGGCGCCGGATGCAGGCGTGTGCTTTTCGAATACGATGACCGAGAAGCCTCGTGTGGCAAATGCATGCGCGGTCCATGCACCTGCGAGACCGCCACCGATGATGGTGATACAGCCTGTTTCTCTGTGATGTTGTTTTGGAGCCCAAACCTGTGGCTTTTGTGGTCCATTGAATTGCGCTAAGAGTCGTTCTCGTTTTCCGCCAAATCCCGGTACTTTACTTAAGGTAAAACCGACTGAGCTCAGTCCATCACGTACAACCCGCGCCGCACTGAAAGTACTGAGTGTTGTTTCATTGTGGGAGTGATTAGCGATGGCTTGAAAGAGTTCGGGAGTCCATGATTCAGGGTTTCGATCAGGTGAAAAACCATCAAGACACCAGGCATCAATTACCCCGGATAGATCGGACAAGACCTCGGTGGAGTCTCTGAAGTGGAGATCTAGAGTGATACGCCCATTACTAAACAACCGTCGATGGCAGGTTGGAATGAGGTCAGGCCAGCAACGACAGAGATCGTCAGCAAGTTGTCTTAATTCAGAGGGGAGAGGCAGTACCCTGAGAGCCTTGATGATATCGGTCTGCACCATGGGGTAGCGCTCAGTCGAAACCCATTGCAGGCGCGTGTTGTCTGGCGCATATCTTAAAAATTGTTCGCAAGCGACTAGAAAGGTCAAGCCTGTGCCAAACCCTGTTTCTCCAATGCGGATTGTTTGATTGGGTTTTAGCGATTGAAAACGTTCGGGGAGATGATTGCCTTCGATAAAAATCGTTTGACGCTCGGCGATCGGATCGTAGATCGAGAAGTAATAGTCGTTAAATGCAGATGACCGATGCGCGTCACTGGCATCGATCTCTGCGGGAGAAATCTTCGGGTAGCGTCTCACAAATTCGTGTCAACTCGCGATCGCCTGACGCGAGGCATGAGAAGACCAACAAACCAGCCGGCGGCTAATGTGAGCGCACCCAATGCAAACCAACTTTTCGATGAATCGTCACCAGCAGCAAGTTTTTCGGCGCGCAGTGTTTCATTGTCAGCCAGTAACACTTGACGCTCGGTTTCGAGCGCTACCAACCGATTTCTTAGGGTGATCGAATCACCAGCTGTCGCTAAGAGCTCATTCAGTTCAGCTTCTTTTTTAGCTAGTTGATTTTTGATTGCTTTGACGGATTCGCTTGAGGACTTATTCTGTGAAGTCAGCGCTTTTATGTCTTGTTGCAGTCGCTTGATTGTCTCTTGTTGTTTGGCGACCTCCGCTTCCAGTCGTCCAGCAATCACAAATGATGGTGCCCGATCCACAAGGTAGCGGTCGAGGACGAACCCCTCTCGTCCACGTTCATCTTTAATTTTCGTATAACCTGATTCGAAGGTTTCGAGGATATCGACCTGCGCGCCAGCTTGCAGATACCGGATGATCCGGTAATCCCGCGATTCGCCAGATCGTACCGGAATCTCGAGCTTTTCGGTGATGTATGCGGTTTCTGCGAGGGCAACTAACGGAAGGCTGATCATGAACGAGAGGAGCCATTTCAATTGATTAGCCATGATGATCGTCCTCAGGTTGAGCTTGTGCCTCTGAACTGTGCTTGCTGATCCACACACCCTGGATGACCAAGAATATGAACGTCAGGCCTAATAGCCCAAAGAGTTTAAAATTGACCCAGATATCTTCTGAAAACTGATAAGCAACGATTAAATTGAGGACGCCTGAAAAGATAAAGAATGCGATCCAAGCGAAAGACAGCGTGAGCCATTGTTTGG
>JAYNIS010000131.1:0-3103 GCA_038109325.1 Gammaproteobacteria bacterium
GTCGTTATCAACACTGTTTGAAGGCCTAGACGAAGACCCGACAACACGCCAGTTGATCGCGGCGCATACGGCGGTATCCCAAGCAGAGGACCTTGGCCGCGAGGGCGTTGAAGACTTTCATTTCTACACACTCAACCGCGCTGACCTCAGTTTTGCTGTCTGCCACGCGTTAGGCGTTCGAGGTTAGGCATGTCTCGCGATAAGCGCATCCAGTGGCTTGAATCCACACTGACAGAGTCGATTGTTATTCTCGACGGCGCTATGGGTACCATGATCCAGGCCGCGGGTCTTGGTGAGAGTGACTACCGCGGCAAACGTTTTGAAGATTTCCCGCAGGATTTGAAGGGAAATAACGATTTGCTGACACTCACCCAGCCGGATCTCATCGCATCGATTCACAGAGCCTATGTTGATGCAGGCGCAAGTATCGTCGAGACCAATACCTTTAACGCAAACCGACCTTCGATGGCGGATTATGCTATGGAGGACTTGGTCAGCGAATTGAATCTCGAAGCAGCAAAACTTGCTCGTTCGGTCGCAGACTCATACGACAGGCCAGTGTTGGTCGCAGGCGTTTTGGGGCCAACCAACAGAACGTGCTCAATCAGCCCCGACGTCAACGATCCAGGTGCTCGTAACATTACGTTCAATCAACTGGTCGACACCTACACAGACGCGACGCGGGCCCTCTTAGAAGGTGGCGCCGACCTTATTTTGGTCGAAACGATTTTCGATACCTTAAACGCGAAGGCGGCGTTATTTGCGATTGACGACGTCGCACGCGAGACAGGCATCCAAATTCGCATCATGATCTCAGGCACGATCACTGACGCGTCGGGTCGAACCCTTTCAGGTCAGACAACCGAAGCGTTTTGGTTCTCGGTCCGCCATGCCAAACCGCTCACTATTGGTTTGAACTGCGCGCTTGGGCCCAAGGAACTCCGCCCGTTTCTGTCAGATCTGTCTCGAGTCGCAGACACCTTTGTATCGGCACACCCAAATGCGGGGCTTCCAAATCAATTCGGAGAATATGATTTGGACGCGGCCGAGATGTCTGAGATTGTTGCTGAATATGCGCGAGCTGGTCTTGTGAACATTATTGGCGGCTGCTGTGGTACCACCCCAGAACATATCCGTCTAATTGCAGAGAAAGTTGCAAACCACAAACCACGTGAGATCCCGATCAAAGCAGCAGTCATGCGCTTGTCTGGGCTTGAACCCTTCGTTGCTGACGACACGACTGGCTTTGTAAACGTTGGCGAGCGAACCAACGTGACGGGCTCTGCGATGTTCAAACGCCTAATTCTAAATGGCGAATTTGATGAAGCGCTTACTGTCGCTCGACAGCAGGTAGACAACGGCGCCCAGATCATCGACATCAACATGGATGAGGGAATGCTGGACTCCAAGTCAGCCATGGTCACGTTCCTCAATCTGATCGCATCAGAACCTGACATTTCGAGGGTTCCTGTGATGATTGACTCATCCAAATGGGACATCCTCGAGGCCGGCATGCAGTGCGTTCAGGGTAAGGGAATTATCAACTCCATCTCGTTAAAAGAAGGTGAAGCCAATTTCCTAGAACAGGCACGCAAGATTCGACAGTATGGATTCGCTGTGGTTGTGATGGCCTTCGACGAGACAGGGCAGGCAGATACACGCGAACGAAAACTCGAAATCTGCCAACGCTCGTACAAGCTCTTAACCGAAGTAATTGGATTTCCTCCGGAAGACATTGTGTTCGACCCCAACGTGTTCGCTGTTGCGACTGGTATCGAGGAACACAATAACTATGCGCTCGATTTTATCAATGCATGTAAAGACATCACCGAACATTGTCCCCACAGTTATATCTCCGGCGGCATCTCGAACGTATCGTTCTCTTTCCGTGGAAACAATCCGGTGCGCGAGGCTATGCACTCTGTGTTCTTGTTTCACGCGATCCGCGAAGGTCTCTCGATGGGTATCGTCAACGCAGGACAACTGGCGATTTATGAAGACATCGATAAAGAACTTAGAGAGCTTGTCGAAGACGTCATCCTGAATCGCCGCGATGATTCGACAGAGCGCCTTGTCGATATCGCGCCAAAATACAACGTCGATAAAGAAGAGGATGACACCACGGTCGCTGAGTGGCGTAACGGGACCTGTGAAGAACGGTTGGCTTATGCGCTGATCAAGGGCATCGACACCCACGTGGTGGAAGACACTGAAGAAGCGCGACGTCAAGCGCCACGCCCACTGTCCGTGATTGAAGGACCACTCATGGATGGCATGAACACAGTCGGCGACCTGTTCGGCGCAGGTAAGATGTTCTTGCCACAGGTTGTGAAGTCAGCCCGCGTCATGAAAAAAGCCGTCGCGCATCTCATCCCATTCATCGAGGAAGAGAAAGAAGCCACGGGTGATAAAAGTCAGGAGCATGGTGTGATCATCATGGCGACAGTGAAAGGTGACGTCCACGATATCGGGAAGAATATTGTGGGTGTCGTCTTACAGTGCAACAACTTTAAGGTGATCGATCTAGGGGTCATGGTACCGACACAGACAATTCTTGACGCGGCCCGCGAACATAACGCAGACATCATCGGACTCTCTGGTTTGATCACCCCGTCCTTGGATGAGATGGTGACCGTTGCCTCAGAGATGGAGCGCCAGGGCTTCACCTGCCCGTTGTTGATTGGCGGGGCAACCACCTCTCCCGCTCACACGTCGGTAAAAATTGATCCTGCCTACTCGGGACCTGTGCTCTATGTCAAAGACGCATCGCGCGCCGTTGGTGTCGCCTCAAAGCTTTTGAGTGACGAGCGCGAGTCATACCATCAGGAAATTGCTGCCGACCACGATACGAAACGCAAAGCGCATGCCGGGAGAGCGCCAAAGAAACTGCTCTCGATCGCAGACGCAAATTCGCGGCGTGCTGAGCTTCAATTTGATGCCACAACGATCGTGACACCGAACGCGATCGGACGCATCGTTTTGAATGATTATCCGTTGGATGCCCTGTTAGACACGATCGATTGGATGCCGTTCTTCAATGCGTGGGAGTTCAATGGAAAATTCCCAGACATTTTAAACGACCCCCGAAAAGGGCCAGAGGCAC
>JAYNIS010000132.1:0-3060 GCA_038109325.1 Gammaproteobacteria bacterium
AGTCAGGTTTTACGATGTCGAGAAGGCGCTGATAGTGTGTGACAAGCAACACGCTGCGTTCTGGCGAGCGCATCCGGTTGATTCCTTCGCCAACGATCCGAAGTGCGTCGACATCGAGGCCAGAATCTGTTTCATCAAGAAGCGCAAGTGTTGGTTCGAGCAGTTGCATTTGAAGAATTTCATTGCGTTTTTTCTCGCCACCTGAGAACCCTTCGTTGACGTTCCGGTGCAAGAACGCTTCGTCCATTTGCATGACTTTGAGTTTTTCGCGAACGAGCTTTAAAAACTCGCCTGCTTTTAATTCAGGCAATCCACGATGTTCGCGAATCGCATTCACGGCTGCCTTCAACAGATAAATATTTTTGACCCCGGGAATCTCAACAGGATATTGGAAAGAGAGAAACACCCCAGCCCAAGCTCGCTCTTCAGGTTCTAGATCAAGTAAGTTTTGACCCATGTAGATGACTTCGCCGTCGGTGACTTCATAATCATCGCGACCCGCGAGCACTGATGCCAAAGTACTTTTCCCAGACCCATTCGGGCCCATGATTGCGTGCACTTCACCTGCATTGATCTCAAGGTTGATGCCTTTGAGGATGGGCTTATCACCAACCCGTGCGTGTAAGTTTCGAATAGACAGCATTAGCCCACTGCTCCTTCAAGTGTAATACCAAGGAGTGCTTCGGCTTCGACAGCGAACTCCATTGGAAGTTTCTGGAAGACTTCTTTACAGAAGCCATTCACCACCATGTTGAGTGCATCCTCTTCACTCATGCCGCGAGTTCTCAAATAGAACAACTGATCATCACTGACCTTTGAGGTGGTTGCCTCATGTTCAAGCTGCGCGCTCGGCTCTTCAGCTTCAACATATGGGAATGTATGAGCGCCACACTGATCGCCGATCAGCAGCGAATCACATTGTGTGAAATTACGGGCATCAACCGCACCAGGAAGCACTTTAACAAGTCCACGATAGGCATTCTGACCACGGGCTGTTGAGATGCCTTTTGAGATAATCGTTGAGCGTGTTCTTGGCCCGATATGAATCATTTTCGTACCAGTATCGGCCTGTTGTTTCTTGCCAGCGACTGCCACTGAGTAGAACTCGCCAACAGAATCCGCACCTTTCAAAACACAGCTTGGATATTTCCAGGTGATCGCAGACCCCGTCTCGAGCTGGGTCCAGCTGATTTTGGCTCGATTACCCCGACATTCGCCGCGTTTGGTGACGAAATTGTAGATCCCGCCTTTACCTTCATCGTCGCCGGCGAACCAGTTTTGTACGGTTGAATATTTGATTTCGGCATCGGTCTCGGCCACCAGTTCAACGACCGCTGCATGTAACTGGTTTTCATCACGTTGCGGTGCCGTACATCCCTCGAGATATGAGACGTATGAGCCTTCTTCAGCGACAATCAGCGTGCGCTCGAATTGGCCGGTGTTTTGTTGATTGATTCGGAAATAGGTTGAGAGTTCCATCGGGCAGCGGACACCTTTTGGAATGTACACAAAAGAGCCATCTGAGAAGACCGCTGAATTCAAAGCAGCGTAATAGTTGTCATTCTGGGGAACAACTGAGCCCAAGAATTTTTTGACCAGTTCGGGATGTGAGTGCACAGCTTCTGACAATGGACAAAAAACGACACCTGCCTCATGCAACTTTTCTTTAAAGGTTGTGACAACACTGACTGAATCAAATACTGCATCGACGGCAACGCCAGCGAGCATTTTTTGCTCTTCGAGTGGAATTCCGAGTTTGTTGTATGTCTCAATCAACGCAGGATCGACTTCATCGAGACTCTTCGGTCCGTCACCTTGTTTTTTGGGTGCAGAGAAATAACTGATGGACTGGAAATCGATCGGTGGGTACTCAAGATGCGGCCAATCAGGAGGCGTCATTTGTAGCCACTTAGCGTAGGCCTCTAGGCGCCATTCCAATAGCCATTCAGGCTCACCCTTTCGGGTTGAGATTTCACGTATGACATCTTCATTTAAGCCAGGTGGTAGCGTATCGGATTCGATATTAGTCACGAATCCGTACTTATAGTCCTGGTCGACTAGTTGATCGATCTCTTGTTGACTCATCAATGCACCTCCAAAGTCTCAATGCGGCGATCAGATCGCGCAAAGAGCGTATGTGGACTAATCAGGTCCTCTAACGTTGTTTTCGTCAGGATGTGGTCGACCTGATCACCTAATTCCCGCCACCGTGACATCACTGAGCAGTGGTCGGTGAGCCGGCACAGCGCTTCATCTGTTCCGCACTCGGTTATAGCCATGGGTCCCTCGATGACTTCAATAATCGTTTTCACCGGGATCTGCGATGGCGCTTTAGCCAGGCTATAGCCGCCGCGAGCACCTTGGGTTGAATTCAACACGCCACCTCTCACCAAAAGCTTCAGCAATTTGATGCAGGTTGGCTTTGGAACGGATGACTCCTCAGACAATTGTCCTGCCGACCATAAAACGTCTGGCTGCTTTGCCATCTGAGCTAAGATGACGGATGCATAATCAGTGAGTTTTGACAGTCGTACCATCGGCGTACCACAAATTTTTTCCGGGTGCGCATTATATAGGACTGAATAGGTCCTATATCAAGAGCTCAGGACGATTTGGCGACCAATTGCGCCGCCTCGGCTTTCAATCTCTGCAGCATTGAGGCGAGGCCGTTCGCTCTCGTTGGCGATAAATGTTGAGTTAAACCAATCGCTTCGACGAATTCGGGCTCTGTTTTGATGATGTCTTCTGCTGACGCATCGGAATAGAGACGAACCACGAGCGCAATCAAGCCAGAGACGATGGCCGCATCTGAATTTGCACGAACAGTGACATGATCTGCGTCTCCGTCGACGACCATCCAGACTTGTGACTGGCATCCTCTGACCAAGTTACTCTCGTTTTTTTCTGTGTCCTCGAGTGGTTCCAGGTCTTTACCAAGGTCAATCAGGTATTGATATTTGTCCATCCACGAATCGAAAAACTGAAACTCGTCGATGATTTCTTGTTGTCTGTCACTCAATTGCATGTGTGGTCTCACTTCAGAAGGTCACGACAGGGTAT
>JAYNIS010000133.1:0-3019 GCA_038109325.1 Gammaproteobacteria bacterium
TCGGTAATGTTAAAAATCCGATAATCACTTTTCAGAGGCCCAGAAGTGTCAAACACAACACAACTGGCAACGGTTGCCTCACCTGACGTGTGACTGATGTCAAAACATTCAATCCGCTCTGGCGCGTCGCAATGAAATCGATCAGCAAAATCTGTTAGTCGTTTAGCCTGACCATCACGGGTTGAAAGACGTAGCGCGAGAGATTCCTCGGCATTTGTTTTAGCTAAATCCAGAAATTGCTGGCGAACTCCGCGAACAGCATGCGCAATCCTGACTTTTTTACCACAAGTCTGACCAAGCGCTTCTGAAACCAAGTTCGCTTCATTGATTTGGTGTGAACAAATGAGTTCAGGCGGAATGGTTCGCGCTGAAGACAGATAGTATTGCGGAATAAAGGCATCCAAAATCTCTTCAGGTGTTTCCAAGAGGCCCGCTTCTGGAAACTGACTATTCACTCCAAGAACGCGACCGCCACGCACACTCAAAATCGCGATACAAATCCCACCACTTTGTTGAAACACAGCAACCGCATCGAGATCGGCCGAATCACTCTCCATTACCTGTTCAGCTTGCACGCGACGGACACGCGAAATTGTATTTCGGTACCGTGCTGCCTTCTCAAACTCAAGTGACTGGCTTGCCTCATCCATTCTGGACTCAAGCGAGGCAATTAACTCACCACTTCGGCCTTCAAGAAACAAACGCGTATCGTCGAGGTCTTCGGCGTAATCGGATTGACTCACAAAGCCAACACAAGGCGCGCTACATCGACCAATCTGATATTGCAGGCACGGACGACTGCGATTTTGAAAAACGCTCTCTTCACACTGCCGAATTTGAAACGTTTTCTGTATCAGATTGAGCGTTGATTTCACTGCACCAGCCGACGGGAATGGACCAAAGGTTTTGCCAGTACTTTGGCGATTACCACGGCGGTAATATAGCCCTGGATAGGAGTGCTGGGTATTCATATAGATATAGGGATACGACTTGTCGTCCCGCAACAAAATATTGTAAGGCGGCCTCGAATCCTTAATCAGATTTTGCTCGAGTAGTAACGCTTCTACTTCGTTACGAGTGATCGTAATGTCGATGTGCGCAATCTTGGCAACCATTGCCATTGTTTTCGATGCAAGCCCACTGCCCCGAAAATAACTCGATACTCGAGACTTTAAGTTTTTCGCTTTACCGACATACAAAACCTTCCCATCAGCGTCTTTCATTTGATAGACGCCAGGACGAACTGTCAGGTTTTTTAAGAATCGTGATGAATCAAACTCGGCCATGCGAGGATTCTACTCACTTCTTGGTCCTGCTTGTGACAATTCAGCATTAGATCTCATTTTTTGACCGGCAGCATTCAAGCGGCTGGGAACACTCCTCAGGAAATTCGAGAAGCCCAAGGCATACCGTAAACGAGCAATGCCTCAGGACTCAATTCAACTTAATCAAACACGCGTGAGACAGCGCAGGGTTAATACGCGCACGCGCCGAAGCGTTTCAGGAATTCAGCCCCATTGATGGAATTTTTGATGGAATCTTAAAACCATTGATATAGAGACATATTAAAATCAATGATTTCAATAATAAAATGGCGGAGAGGAAGTAAACTCTTCCAGAGCCAGATGCTCTTTGAATGGCGATGATATAATCTGACACTCGGTTCCAACTACGGCAGCCTGCAAAGCCTCAAGTAATAAAATTTGGTGCAATACCGCAACCACAGAAATATACATTGAATCCCTTCTCAATTCCGGTGGAGCGACTGTAGCCACTAAATAGCCCAATAGAAGCCGATGGGACTTCAGGTCAATGTCATACAAGGAGAACGAGTAGTATCAGACCGAGCGCAAGGCGATAAGCGACAAATGGAAGCAACCCGACTCGCTGAATCAACCCTAAAAACAGACGAATACACACATAGGCTGAAAGAAAACTGACCAAGACACCGATCGCAATCAGATCCCAAGCAACCGGATTTGAGATTTCGAGCAAATCCTTTGTCTTAATCAGTGCCGCACCAAAAATTATGGGTATTGAAAGTAAAAACGAGAACTTGGCCGCGACTCGCCGCGACAATCCAAGCCAAACACCCGCCGTGAGCGTAATTCCTGAACGCGAAGTCCCCGGAATCAGCGCGAGCGCCTGAGCCAGACCAATAACCAAAGCATCTCTGACTCGAATTTTAGCAAATCCACCCTGGCCAGATTGATAGTGCGCCCACCAGAGTAGCAATCCAAACCCTATCGTCGCCCACGCGATCACAAGCTCACTTCGAAGTTCTGTTTCGATAAAATCTCTGGCCAATACGCCAGCAATCGCAGCTGGCAATGTCGCCAATCCGATGAACCATCCGAGCTTCGCATGCTTTGGATAACGCCGACCCATTCCAACAAACAAGCCTGTTGCGACCCGCTGAATCTCTATCCGCAAACTGAGTATCACAGCCCCCAGGGAACCAAGATGAACTGCAACATCAAAAGCCAAGCCTTGATCTGGCCACCCAAAAACAGCCGACGGCAAAATCAAATGCGCAGAACTTGAAATCGGAAGAAACTCTGTTAAGCCTTGTATGAGCGCGAGGAAAAACGCGTATTCAATGGTCATATAATTTTGATGGCTGCTCGGATAGTGGTTTCCATGAGACGGTTTGTCTCACATATTGAGGTGTCAGTTGGTGACCCGGTATCCACTTTGATGGATCCATGCGTGATGACAGACTTCTTAAAGTCTCGAGTGTCGGGGAAACCGCTCTCGTCTCAATTGCAAACCGATCATATTCTTCGGCATGACACACCCATGAGTGCGCTTGATCGAGCTCACCCACTGGCATGAGTTCAAGACAACCAAAGGTTCCATCGGCCTGTCGATCTGACCCCACATAGACTTCATCCATGCGTGCATCGAGTAGTGCACAATCAACATCCGTATCACTCGCTGCAGCCAAAAGTGAGAGTTGATCGATGGGTAGTACCTGTAATGGATGCACGAGGTCTAGCGCATGAATGCACGATACGGC
>JAYNIS010000134.1:0-3007 GCA_038109325.1 Gammaproteobacteria bacterium
AGACTAGCTATAAGAAGCAGTCCTCTATTATCGCTGCTTGGATAGCTTTCGCTGTATTGGCATCCTTTGGTCTATTAGCGCTCTGGGCAGAGCTAAGCCTTCGTAACGCGCTAAAGCCTATGGTCGCTATTGAACGGGACCTAATTGAGAGGTCGGCGGACGATTTTTCACCCATTGAGCATCGAGTTCCAAGTGAGGTGGTTCGGATGATGCAGACGCTGAACCGGATTTTTGAGCAGCATAGAGGACTATTGCAGGAAAATCGTGCATTCATCGCTGAAGCAACGCATCAGATTAAGACCCCGATTGCTGCGATATTGATGCGGGCTGAATTGCTTGAGCGGGAAGTCGAGGAGAAATCGCGAGGCGCCGTTAGGGACCTAATTATTCGTGCTCGTTACGCAAGTAAGCTTGCCACTCAGATACTGACGCGGGCGACCCTGACGTATCGGGAAGTCTTGGGGGAAAAAGAGCTTGTTGATCTAGGCGGTTTAACTAGCGGTATTTTGCGAACTCTTGATCCGGTCGCAGAGATCAAAGAAGTGGGTCTGACACTGAATGATTCGGGTTCTTCTGATTTAAATGTGTTTGGCGATCGGGTTGCCTTGCGAGAGGCGATTGCCTGTTTGATTGACAACGCGATCGATCACGCTCCCCCGCTCACCGACGTAGAAGTTAGTCTTCGTCGTCACAACGAAAGTGTCTGTGTAACGGTCATGGATCGAGGCCCAGGGTTTGATGAAGAGGATCTTTCGCAGCCATTCGACACAACAAGGCGAGCCGATGGGCATGCGGGTCTTGGTCTTTTGATCGTTGAGAAGGTCGCGGCGTCGCACCGAGGTACCTCAACAATCTCAAATCGTGAGGGAGGAGGAACGCGATGCGATCTCTGTTTTGTTGTGTCTTAATTCTCCTGAGTTTGAATTCTTATTCACTTGAAATAGAGGGTGAATTTTACATCGGGGACGGTGCGAATAAGGTGACGGTCATTGGTACGTCCGATTTTTCCCGTGTCCAGCCAGTGTTCGCGGGCTTTGTGAGCGCCGAGCAATCTGCTCAGGTCCGTTACCTGCAAATGTCCAGTCGGGAAATTGATGCGGCGGTTCGCTCTGGACTGTCATCAGACATAGACCTTGTCATGTCGTCTGCCGTCGATCTCCAAGTACGACTAGTGAACGATGGTTACGCGAGGGCTTTTGAATCCAGTTTAGGGGTTGAATTTGGTTGGCGGGGAGAGCTGGTCCAGCTCTCTCTTGAGCCGATTGTTACTATTTTTAATCAGCGTCGGTTGGAGGGTTTTGAGCACGTAAAAACCCGTCGGGACCTTGCACAGTTTTTGGAAAAGTCTTCTGGTAGGTCTTTTCGGTTAACTCTCTATGACCCTGATGTGTCAGGTGTGGGGTACTTGTTAAGTCGACAAGATCTTGTTCAGGACGAGCATTTTTGGAGCCTCCTGGAAGTGTTATCGAACCAACAATTGAGACCTAACTGTTGTTCAGGTGACATGATCGATGGCGTTATAACCGGTGAATTCGATATTGCCTATAATGTGCTAGAGTCGTATGTATTACCTCGGCAAATGAATGCGCCTGATCTAAAGATTTTACGGTTTGACGATTACCAGCTGGCGATCCCGCGAACGGCCTTTATTCCCAAGCAAGCCGATGACCCTGACTCGGCGAACCGGTTGGTTCGCTACTTTTTAAGTCAGGACGGACAGAACCGGTTGGCGCCGAGTGTTCGTCTAGATGTGATACAGGCCAACCGGGGGGGCGGTCCAATTAAGCCCATCCGGGTGACGCCAGCACTAATCGTGCATCTTGATCATATAAACCGGCAGCGATTCTTCCAACGCTGGAACCGCTCTGTCAGGAATCCCTAGATAACTGTATTTACGAGCCGAACACAAATAGGGCAAGTAAGGAAATCGCGTTGATTCCAAAAAAACCAACAGATAGACCATGTAGTTGCCCAAACCGCTTTTTGATCTGTGGAGTTGGGTTGGCCATCAATTCATCTGAGACTTGATTTACTTTTGGCATGATTACCCTAAGGTTTAGGTAGGCCAGCAGCGTCACCACCAACCCGACACTGATCCCGTATTGATAGGTCTCACCATTCGTTGACAGCCCCACGCTGAGCGCGATGATAGCGAGACCGACAGCTACCTCGTACCTGAATAGTCGCGGGAAGTAGGCCCTTAAAAATGCGCTCGCCTGCGGCCCCTCCAGGGTTGTAAACACTGTGGGGGACACGGTGACAGTGAACATAACGATCGCTCCGATCCAGGCCCAGATGATTGAGTGTAGTGACGTCAGCATCATAACACCTCGAGTGATTCCTTTAGTAAACGGCATACTGCTTCTGTGGACTGTGGGTTTTGTCCCGTAATCAACCGGCTGTCCCGAACAGCATGGGACGTAAAGTTGTCGCTGCATTCGAACAGAGCGCCCGCCTCGCGTAACCGTGTCTCCAGAAGAAATGGTTCGACACCGATGAGTTCGATCTGCTCAGTCTCGCGATTGGTGAAGCTGTTCACGCGTTTGTTGTTAACCAATGGGTCACCGTTTGCTTCTTTAGCTTGTAATAGCCCAGATGGACCGTGGCACACCGCGCCGACGACTGCGCCTGCCGCCCAGGCATCAGTCACGATTTGGCCGATCGTATCCGTGTCAAAGTCCCACATCGCGCCGTGACCACCGGGTAAAAATACGCAGTCGTATTCGGAACCATTTACCTCAGATGCTTTGACGGTGGCCGCAAGAGCGTCCATGGCCTGCTGATCGTCCATGAAACGCGCGACGTTCGATGGCCGTTTGTCAGGCTCTACCACGGTTTTTGGGTCAGGTAGTCCCGGCCCGCCGGCGACCGATGCGAGGGTAACGTCCCAGCCGAGGTCGCGGATTGTCCAGTAGGGTGCTGCCATTTCGTCGTAGTAGAAACCTGTCCCTTTGCCAGTGTTACCGAGTGTCGTGTGGGAGGTCAGGATCAGTAGGGCGCGTTTTGT
>JAYNIS010000135.1:0-2966 GCA_038109325.1 Gammaproteobacteria bacterium
AGATATTAGATGAGCCCTTCATGACTATACGGCAGGCGATGGGACTTCCGAAAACCCGTGGTCCTGAGGCCGCTTCGTTTCTCGCTCGCTTCGTTGAAGAAGCAAAGCAGAGCGGTTTTGTTTCGGACGCCATCAGTAGACACCAGGTTGAGGGGGCAGCGGTCGCCCCGCCTGAACATTCATAGCACTCATTTTTCAGAGTTTTCTAATAATTTTTGTTGCATTGCATGATTATAGACTTTAGTATAGTTACATATTGTAACAACCTCTCAAAAGGAGCACTAAAATGTCTGTCATGCAAGCCACAAGCGTTGCGTTCGAAACATCATGTAATTTCTGTGTAGCGGTCCGCCGTCAGGTAGTCGCTGCTGTTAAGTCCATCTACGACGGGATCGTCTTGGGCCAGCAACTAAGAACAAACTACCGCGTCGCCGAGCACCTTGCGGGCAAGGGTGACTACAAGGGAATGACGGTAGCCGAAGTAGCTTACCTGATTAACCAGAAAACTATCTGACCCGACAACAAAGAGAGCGGCCCCAGACGCCGCTCTTTTCACTCAGCATCATTAAGATCATCACACCGGTTCTATTACCCAGTTCTGCTATCCTAGCCATGTTTCTCGATAGGGTAGTCCAGTGAAAAAACTTAAAATATCCTCGGCGCAGCTAGTGGCACGTGCCAAGCAACAAATCAAGGAAGTCTCATCGTCCGAGGCTATTGACCTTCACAAGACCAGTGATGTCGTCATCGTCGACATCCGTGATATCCGCGAAAGACAGCGGGAGGGCTTCATACCCGACTCAATACACGCACCGAGGGGAATGATCGAGTTCTGGGTCGACCCTGACAGTCCGTACTTCAAAGACGTCTTCGGAGAATCTAAGCGTTTTATCTTCCATTGTGCGTCTGGTTGGCGATCCGCACTGACGGTGGCGACACTGCAAGAGATGGGGTTTGATGCCGAGCACATCGAGGACGGGTTCAAGGGCTGGGTGAGCAACGGCGGCCCGGTAAAGACTGCAGACAAACAAAGCTGAACCCCAGTGCTAAAGGACTCTCACATATTTTTCATATCGCACGGCGGGGGGCCGCGACCCCTGTTTGGCGACCCCTCACACTCAGGAATGGTGGCTGAACTTAAGCGTATCGCGTCCCTGCCGGGAACACCAAGGGCAGTCATAGTCGTCAGCGCGCACTGGGAGGCGGACGTGATCTCCGTGACCGGATCATCCGAGCCGAGCTTATACTTTGACTACTATAATTTCCCCCAAGAAGCGTATGAGGTTGAGTACCCATGTGTAGGTAACCCCTCGCTTGCTGACGAAATCGTCGAGGCATTGGCGTCAGATAGCATCCGCGCGTCGATTAATAGCGAACGAGGACTAGACCACGGTGTCTTCGTCCCGATGAAGATCATGTACCCGGACGCAAACATTCCGGTATTGCAATTGTCGCTCAATACCAACCTGGATCCCCTGCTCCACTTGTCGGTTGGAAAAGCTTTACAACGCCTCAACCAAGCAAACGTCCTGATCCTTGGGTCGGGCTTTTCCTTCCATAACATCCAGAAGCTTTTAAGTCCCGTCAGAGACGAGACACCTGACGCTAATAATGCGTTTGAGGACTGGCTGCAGGCATCGGTTTATGAAAAAAATGCTCTTGACCCTGTTGATCAAATCCATAACTGGAGAGGTGCACCTTTCGCGGAATACTGCCACCCCCGCGAAGAACATCTCCTACCTCTCCACGTCTGCGTCGGCCTGAGTGGACGAAAAGCGAGCTATTACCAACGACTAGATATCATGGGCGTCCAGTCATCGTTTTTCGGCTGGAAAATATAGCCCTTCAAATACGTTGCTTCTTTAACGCTCGAGTAAATCCCAGACGGAAGAATTGAGAGATTGGTCGTGAGATCTCGTCCTCAACGACGCTCCCCGGATCTCTCCGCGTAACGATAAATACCCCAGCCGAAATAATTATCAGCGTCCCAATCGCCGTGTACCGATCAGGTACCTCCCCAAAAAATAGGTACCCAAAAACGCAGCCCCAAATGATCTGTGAGTACTGCATCGGGGCGATGACCTGCGCACGCCCCCGCCGATACGCATGAATCACTAGGACGGCACTGATCAGCGCAAGAATCGCGATGAGGGCCGCGATGAGGATCTGATGCAGATCGATGGGTACAAACACCGCGGGTAGTAGCGCGGTTGTCACCAACAGCACAATGAACAACGGGTACAGGACCAGTATCACGGACCGCTCAGAACCGCCGATCTTACGAACCACGATCGCGTTTAGCGCGTTCAACACAGCCGCCCCCAGAGCCGCAATGTGGCCAATATCGACAACAGCAATGTTTGGTCTCAAGACCACCAAGACACCTACAAACCCAACGACAATGGCGGCCCAAGAGAATGCGTCGACTCGTTCTTTTAAAATCGAACCGGAAAGTGCAGTTATGACCAAGGGCGCGACGAAAAGAAGTGAATACACCTGAGCCATCGGAAGCCGCTGGAACGCGAAGAAGACCGACAGCATGATGATGACCATTGAGATCGATCGAAACAGCACAGCCTTGAGATTGGTCGGTCGAAGTGTTGTCAGTTCCCGTCGACTAACCAACCAGACCGAAATCATCGGAAAGGTAAACAACGTGGATAAGAACACAATCTGGATCACTGAAACAGACTGACTCAGTTGCTTAATCAAGAGGTCGTGGATGGAGTAGAGCGTGAACGCTGCAAGGGCCATCCCGAAAGGAAGTGACGACATCGAGCATCCCTGACAAAAACGCGAGTATGCGCCCTAATTTGAGCTTAGGAAATCATGTGCGATAGAAAGCACGCGCAAATCACGATGATTCCAACGTTTTTGTTCGTTCTACTTGCCTTGCAGTCGATCCAGCTCTCTCTTCTTAGCCTCGGCACTCTCGGTTAGCTCGGAATACTTCCGGATGTCTCCGC
>JAYNIS010000136.1:0-2948 GCA_038109325.1 Gammaproteobacteria bacterium
ATGATCAGGTGCTTCGCGACGTATTGAGGCGCTACAACCAGGATAAATCCCCCGTGTTGCAGATTCGGAAGGCTTTGGTGATGGCAGAGCCATGCTCGATTGACAACGGACTACTGACACCGACACACAAAATAAGGCGCCCACAAGTTATCTCGCTCTATGGGTCTCAGATCGATCAGTTGTATTCGTCGAAGTCATTATAGTGACATCAGTTTATGATGTTCGATGTACCGTTTGCGGTAACAGGCCCTTATGAATTCGAGTCCGCTCGCTATCTTCTTTCAATTCCTATGGCTCGGATGCACTTCCTTTGGTGGCCCTGTTGCCCACATCGGCATTTTTCGTCGACAGTTTGTTGAGAGAGAAAAGCGACTAAGCGACAGTGACTACGCGTCGCTTGTCGCCCTATGCCAGATAATACCGGGGCCCGCATCGTCTCAAATCGGTATGGGTCTTGGTTATCGATTCGCCGGATGGGCGGGGGCGTGTGCAGCGTGGCTTGGGTTTACTTTTCCAAGCGCTCTACTCATGTTTTGTGCAGGGCTGTGGATCCTCAATGGCGGCGGTTCCTCGGATGGAGCTTGGTTTGTTACCGCAATGAAGCTCGTCGCTGTTGGCATAGTGACACAAGCGGTCCTGGGCATGTGGAAGCAGCTGTGTACTGATCGCGAAACAAAAATCGTCGCTCTAATTGCAGCTGTCGTCTTTTATTCTGCGCCAACCGCGTTGACCCAGGTTGGCCTGATTGGAACCGCGCTTCTCGGTGGACATCTTTTTAAATCCGTTACTGATACAGACGCGACGTCGTCCAATAATCCACCCACGCTCAAGCTCAAAGCTTCATTGGCTGGGCTTCTTCTTTGGGGTGTCGGTATCCTCGTAGCTGTCTCGATGAACAACGGTCCGCTTTGGGTCCAAGTTTTTTCCGGCCATTATTTCAGTGGCGCTCTGGTGTTCGGCGGGGGTCATGTTGTGCTCCCTTTGTTAGAGGCCGAGTTCGTTCCGCCCCTAGAATCCAGCACGTTTCTTGCCGGGTACGGGTTTGCGCAAGCAATGCCAGGACCTCTTTTTAGCATTTCGTCCTACCTTGGCGCGGTCATGGTCCCTGAATCGGCGGCTCTTGGCGCCGCATTGGGAGTCATTGCGATCTTCCTCCCGGGGGTAATTTTGTTATCGGTAGCCCTGCACTTGGGTCAGACACTTGGTCAATGGAGAGCGCGGTTGATTTACGTCAATGCGGCTGTCGTCGGCCTCCTATTCGCGATCCTAATCAACCCGGTGTTCACTGAAGCAGTACACTCAGAAGTGACCACTAGTTTGGCTGTTTTGAGTTTAGTGTTGTGCATCGTCTTGAAACGGTCACCGTTAGAGCTAGTCGGTGTGATGAGCCTAACGACGTATGCTTGTCACCTTTTGGAGTGGATTTAGATGGCGATCCCTGTCATTACATTATTGATCACAAGCTGTTTGATCATTATACAGTTGGTGCTCACCGCGATTGTTATCAGAGAACGCAGAAGATCTAAGGTGCTCATTGATTCGGATGGGGCGTCTGCTCTCGAGCGAGCCATTCGTGCGCACACTAATTTTACTGAGGTAACCCCCATTTTTTTGATCAGTCTTCTGATTCTTGAGCTGGTCGATAGTTACTTATGGTGGGTATCCATTCTGGGTGTAGCCTTTATCCTCGGACGAATTTTGCATGCGACATCACTTCTCAGTGAAGCGGCTTTGCCTGAGACTTATCCAAGACGCATGCTTGGAATGTTACTGACACTGATCCCGCTCATGGCAAGCGCAATTAGCAGCGTTGTTTGGGTTGTTTGGAATTTGATCTAGCTCTGCCCGGGAGGGCAGAGCTCTTCTGATCAGCCCCGAAGGTGCGACTCGAGGAAGGTGAGGGTACGGGCGAGCGCAAGAGCCGCGTCATCTTCATCGTACCGACCACCAGTCGGGTTCGCGAACGCGTGGTTCGCCGTATACCAGTGCGTGGTCAACAACTCATCCTTTCCAGCCTCACGCAATGATTGCTGGAACGCGCCGACCATTTTCGGGTTGATACTCTTATCAAGGGTCCCGAAGTGGCCGAGCAGTGGCGTACTTAAGCCTTTTAATTCATCAGCTGATCCACCGACACGTCCGTAGTAGATTACGCTAGCGTCAGGGCTTGCTGATAACGCCGTCTGTAAGCTCCAACCACCGCCAAAACACCAGCCGCAGGTTCCTACCTTACCGTTGCCTTTCGTTTTCGCCCAGTCCACCCAGGCGTTCATTGTTTCCTTTGCCTCATCTGGATTGAGGGCTCTGGTCTGCGCCATTGCTCCGTCACGGTCCGTAGCAACCGACCCCTTAAACAGATCGACCGCCAACGCGCGGAAACCTTTGTCTTTGAATTCCTGCGCAACAGCCTTGATGTGGTCATTTAGGCCCCACCATTCGTGGATCAAGAGCACTGTCGGGGCGTTCTTATCCTCAGGTTCTGCGAGATATCCGGTGACCTCGCCGGCGAGGTCGGTTTTGATAGTGACGCTCTCACCACCGTGCGCGGCTGCCTTAGCGAGTTCAATGTCCGCGAGCACATAGGCCAAAGGTAGGGAGGCGACTCCTTTCAAAAACAAACGGCGACTCTCTGGATCAACCGTCAGGGCAGGCTTATTTGATTGATAGCAACTAATTTCATTACACATGGGCGATCATTCCTTAAGTTATTGTGCTGTCCAACCCCCATCAACTGGTAAACTGGCACCAGTGATTTGGGAAGCTGCATCCGTGCAAAGAAAACGGGTCAGCGCTCCTAACTGATCCGTTGTAACAAACTCTTTTGATGGCTGCTTTTCGGCAAGCAAGGCTCGCCCACCATCTTCAATGCTGATATCGAGGTCAGCCGCTCGCTTTTCAATCTGCGCCTGAATCAGAGGCGTGTGCGTCCACCCCGGGCAAATCGCGTT
>JAYNIS010000137.1:0-2916 GCA_038109325.1 Gammaproteobacteria bacterium
AAGCGCTAGCCAGAGCAGGCTATGGATCTCGCAGGATGCTCGAGACAGCCATCACTGAAGGCCGGGTGTTGGTGAATGGGTCGATTGCTGTACTTGGAACTAAAATCGAGAAAGACGACAAAGTCATCTTCGATGGTAAACCGGTACCGTCTGAGAAGTTGTTTGAACAAGCGCGATTGGTCATTGTCTACCACAAGCCTGAGGGTGAGGTGTGTACACGGAGTGACCCCGAAGGCCGTCCGACGATATTTGATCGGCTTCCCAAAATTGCCCAGGGCCGATGGATTGCTGTTGGTCGTTTGGATATCAATACCTCAGGTTTGATTCTCCTGACCACAGATGGTGAGTTGGCGAATCGGTTGATGCATCCCTCAAGCGGTGTTGATCGCGAATATCTAGTTCGCGTACACGGTGATGTGAAAGAAGAACAGATTGAGCGTTTGGTTGATGGCGTAATTTTGGATGATGGTCCTGCGCGGTTTACAGACGTTGTCAGGCACCCTGAAGCCGATCCGGATCGTCGTAATCATTGGTTCTATGTTGCCTTGATGGAAGGCCGTAACCGTGAGGTGCGCAGGCTTTGGGAGAGCCAAGGTTTGCAGGTTAACCGACTGAAACGCGTGCGATACGGATGTATCTTTCTGCCATCATTTTTGAAGCAAGGCTACTTCGTGGAATTGGGGCAAAAAGAAGTCGATGATTTGAGCAACCTTGTCGAGTTGGCAAGCTTGCCCGTCCCTAAAATGACGCCACAGGAATTGAAAGACGTACGTCGTCGGTTGTCAAAAAAGGCATCGCCTCGGAAGCCGACGCAGGCAGCTAAGAAGTCGTCCACGTCCCCAAGGCGTCCATCAGGTCGCGGGCGTTAACACGCTCTCCATGGAAGGCGCCTGCGTCTTCGGTTAAACCATACAAGAACGCATCAGCGACAACCTCTGCACTTGGGAGCGTTGCTGGATTCTCGCCAGGCATTGCTTCGGCACGCATTTTGGTGCGTGTACCACCAGGATTGACTGTGAAAACGCGCGTGTTCGATGTGTTCTCAAGCTCCTGGCTCAAAATACCAGCAAACATTTCAAGGCCTGCTTTTGAGACGGCGTATGCCCCCCAGTAGGCTTCAACCCGAATTCCGACACTTGATGTCGCAAACACAATTCGACCTGATGGAGACTCATCGAGTAAGGGGAGGAGTGCTTGCGTCAGCTGGAAGACTGCGGTCAAGTTGATTTGGATTGCCAGATTCCATTGTTTTGGTCTGTGGGATTGGATTGGTTCGCGGCCTCCTAAAACTCCTGCGATATGAGCCAGTCCATCGAGTCGGCCGAAGTTCTCGCGAATATGTTCAGCGAGAGCCTCCGCTTGTTCACTCGTGAGTGTTGCGAGATCGCAAGGAACGCTCGCGGGCGTTGGGCCGCCTGATTCGATGATTGCATCATACACAGTGTCCAATTCGGATTCATTGCGACCAAGTAAGATCACGGTCGCGCCACGTTTACCAAGCTCGAGTGCAAGCGCGCGTCCGATGCCTGCGGTGGCTCCTGTCACCAAAATCACACGATCTGTGAATTGAGGAAATGTTTGTAGTGTCGAAACCATCGAATCAGTGAGGGCGCTCATGCACGTTTCCTCGCGGCAAGTTGATAGTTCATATCGAGATCTTTGGTCGAGCGAGTGAACTGTTGATACAGGGGTTGATAAACCACGCCCTCGATGGACTCGATAACAAGGCCCTGTGGTCTTAGGCCGCTAGCAAGTTCCGATGGCTTCAGGAAACGCACATAGTCGTGCGTCCCTCTAGGTACCCAGTTGAGAATATATTCGGCAACAACAATAGCCCCTAAATAGGCTTTTGGGGTCCGGTTAATCGTTGACAAAATCAGCCAACCGCCAGACCGGACGAGCATTGAGAGTGCTTTGAGTGTTTCCATCGGGTCAGGCACGTGCTCGATCATTTCAAAGCAAGTCACGATATCAAATATGCCGGCATGAGATGTTGCCAGCGCTTCTGCATGTGATTCGGTGTAGTCGATGGTTAAGCCACTTTCTAGAGCGTGTAGCTTCGCGGTTTTCAACATTTCAGGAGACGCATCAATTGCTGTGACAGAAGCTCCGCGTTTCGCCATCGCTTCAGACGCGAGTCCGCCACCACAACCCACATCTAAAACTTTGGCATCTTGCAGTGGGTAAAAGGACTCTGTGAAGTCAATCCGTAACGGATTGATTTGATGCACAGCGCGCATCGGTCCTTCCGGGTCCCAGTAGCTCCGGGCTATTTGATTAAATTTTGTTACTTCTTTTGAGTCAACCACTGTTCTCATGCGGGTTCCAAGTGTTCCTTGTGAGGTTTCAAATACTTCTTCGCTAAGATGATACAGGCCGTCTCTGAATACGCACAGAAGAAGACCGTTTTTGGACGGTTCATGGTATCATTGGGCGTTTAAGAACATTCTAGGGATAGCCCACCATCCATGTCAGATTCGGCACGCGAAATTTTACCAATCAATATTGAAGACGAACTCAAAACCAGTTACCTCGACTATGCGATGAGTGTCATCGTTGGGCGAGCGTTACCGGATGTGCGCGACGGCCTCAAACCCGTTCACCGTCGAGTGCTTTATGCGCAAAGTGAGTTAAGCAATAACTGGAATGCAGCGTACAAAAAGTCAGCGCGTGTAGTTGGTGACGTTATTGGTAAATATCACCCTCACGGTGATTCTGCGGTATACGATACGATCGTGCGATTGGCTCAGCCTTTTTCAATGCGCTATCCACTGATTGACGGCCAGGGTAACTTCGGTTCAGTCGATGGCGATCGAGCAGCTGCGATGCGTTACACCGAGATTCGGATGGAACGGATCGCACACGAATTACTGGCGGATCTGGATAAAGAGACAGTTGATTACGTTCCAAACTATG
>JAYNIS010000138.1:0-2910 GCA_038109325.1 Gammaproteobacteria bacterium
AAAAAACTGTATTTTTATACAGTAATGAAAACAAATCTTTTACGCCCGCTATTTGATGCCGGAAAGCTGTGGCAAGGCAATACAGAAACCACGATCGAAGTTACCGATACCGGATTTCCAGAACTCAATACTCAACTATGCAGCCATGGTTGGCCTGCACATATGCTGATTGAATTTCTGACCGATGATTTTTTCTCAGCGCCCATGCAATGTGCGTTAGCGACTTGGCGTTCACAACAGGATGCACGCTGGATCGCTTTTGTAAATCCACCTCTGACACCATGCACTGAACGGCTGATGCAGGAAGACATCGACACAGAAAAGGTCGATGTCATTCATGTCCCTACCGATCAGTTTGCCTGGTGCCTAGAACAGCTCGCCCTAGCAGAGTCCACACGCAGCATTATTGCGTGGGAGACGGAAACACTGACCTCGACACAACTCAGACGACTACAGCTCGCCTGCCAACGGGGACAAACACAGCTCTTCTTAGTTCGACAGCTCACGCATCGACATCAAGCATCACCAGCTCCTGTGCGCGTCAGTATGAATCCATCAATCACCGATGTTGAAATCACAATATTTAAACAACCAGGAACAAATGCCCGACCACCTGTTGTCGTTCCATCTGAGCTTTCTTGGATTCAAAAACCAAGCCCTGCTCGGCGCACAACCTGCGTCACTCAGGATTCATCGAGACTGCACTAGTGGTGATCTATGCATACCTTCAATTTCCAAACCTGCTTTTGGACGCCCAAGATGTTGCGCATCACAACGAATGCGTCGCCATCCACCATCAAGGCCACATTATGCAATGCTCGGAGAACGCCTTAGCGGAAGGTGTTGTTCCTGGAATGACGCTAAGCATGGCACTCACGCTCTGCCCACATCTACTCACTAAAGCCTATCAGGCAGATGCGGAACGTCGCTTACTGCATCGCTTAGCGCTTTGGGCGTATCAGTATTCGCACCAAGTAGCGATCTGGAATCAGGGATTATGTGTTGAAGTTTCAAGGAGCAAATCCTTATTTGGCGATCTCACCGATCTGACACAAACCCTGAAAAGTGCAGCCGCATCACACAGCTTCCAAATTCGGCTCGCCTTTGGATACACCCCTGAAATGGCAGCTCTCTTCGTTCAGGAAGGGTTGCGACCGAAAGAACATGCCTTTCAGAAAACATTGAGCCGTATTTCAATTGATGCGGTAGCGATCCCACTCGATCAAATTAAACGCCTTAAAAATATGGGATTTCGAACAATTGGCGACTACTTCAGCGCACCATCCCGGGCTCGTCAGGCTCGTATTCACCAAAATACCTTTCTCTATTTCGATGCGATTGCTGGTCGCCATCAAACGCCACTTTCATGGTTTTCACCACCACCGATCTTTGATCAATCCATTGAGTTTTTACGCGGACTTGAGTCAGTCGACATGCTGAAATTTCCAATCAATCGCCTTACGCAAGATGCGGCCCATTGGCTAAGGCAGCGTGTGTGCGCAACCAGTCAATTACGATGGGTAATCACACTTGAAAACAAACACATCGATTATTTAACAGTATCACTCAATCACCCAGTCAATTCAGTTGCAGGACTTGCCGACCCATCGTGGTTACAACTCGAGAAATTACGACCTGCATCCCCAATGACAAGCATTCGATTAACCATTCAACAGGTACATCAAGCGAGTCCAACAAAACGTGACTTATTTATAAAAACTCAGGACACAGATCGCTCGCAGTTAATTGATCGTCTCACTGCACGCCTCGGTAAAGAATGCATCAAGACACCGTGCCGACTTCAGGACCCTCGGCCTGAATATGCCAATCAACTAGATAACAACAAAAATACATATCCCCTGCCTAACCTTCCACCTCGCCCTCTCTGGTTACTCCAGACTCCTGAGCCGCTTGGTTCATCACCTGAAAAAGTAGGCCATACTTTGCTGCAAGGGCCTGAACGAATCGAATCAGGATGGTGGGACTTCAAGCCTGCATGCCGACGGTATTGGGTCTGTCTCTTTCAGAACGCGCGAATCAGTTGGGTCTATCAGGATCAGTATTCAAAAAGTTGGTGGCTTGCAGGTTGGTTCACTTAACACTTGCGACAACCTGCTAAACTCTCGATTTCATTTCCAAGGATCAATGTGTGGATCTCAACCGGTTCAACCCACGACAGCGCAAAGCCATTACTCATGTTGGCTCCCCACTTCTTGTGCTTGCAGGAGCAGGTAGCGGTAAGACCAGTGTCATTACACATAAAATTGCATGGCTGATTCAGGAAGCAGGCATACCAGCGCGCCACATCACCGCCGTCACCTTTACCAACAAAGCATCGCGCGAAATGCGCGAGCGAATCGGCAATGTCGCACCCAAAGATCAAATTCGCGGACTCACAGTCTCAACATTCCACACCTTTGGGCTCAATCTACTCAGGCGAGAGGCCAGACATGCTGGTCTCAAATCTGGTTTCTCGATCCTTGATGCGGAAGACGCGAAATCTGTTCTAGCTGACTTACTAAAAAGAGAGTCGATCGAAGATCGTGACATTATCTCAAGCGTCCAACATACGATCTCTAATTGGAAGAATGACGGGCTGTCACCCGAGCATGCACAAATCCAAGCAAGTGAACCCCAGTCTGTATTAGCTGCCAGCGCATATGTGGAATACGACCGCTATTTAAAAGCCTGTAATGCCGTCGACTTTGATGACCTCATTCTCCGGCCTGTTGAACTATTCCGCTCCAATCCAGACCTTCTCGCTAAATGGCAATCGAAAATCCGCTATTTATTGGTTGATGAATATCAGGATACCAACGGCATCCAATATGAGTTAGTGAAGCTACTCACCCAAATTTCTGGCGCACTCACCATCGTTGGCGATGACGATCAATCAATTTATGCATGGCG
>JAYNIS010000139.1:0-2870 GCA_038109325.1 Gammaproteobacteria bacterium
GTCACGATGATGCGTTCCGCGCGTCGAGCGACTGCGCGCGCCATGTGGCAGAGCCCCGCTGACTTTGAACCGCCCGGCAGAATGAACTCCTTAAGCGGTGGGAGCTCTTCATTTAATTGATCACACAACGTCTCAAGGTCTGAAACCATTTCGGATTGGATCAGTTGAAATCCCGGCACCGCAAGCTCTCCGCCGAGATCGAACAGTCGATGTTGGATATTGGTTAGCGGCCCGATCAAGGATTCGTTGGCTGGGAGTTCCGCGAGCAACAAACCGACCCAGGAGTTGAGTTCATCAATTGTGCCAACCGCTTCGATACGGGCGCTATCTTTCGTTGTTCTCGAACCGTCGCCAAGGCCAGTTGTGCCATCATCGCCAGTCTTGGTGTACAGCTTTGTCAGTCGATTACCCATTGGATTCCTTTTGGCGGATTGATATTTGCTCAAGCGGTTTTCGTATGATCATCAAAAGAACGAGGCCAGGGATGACCATCAAGGCAGTGATGACAAAGAATAGCGTCCAATTGCCGCCTGTCCAGTCGACAAACCATCCCCCGCTCGAGGCTAATACTGTTCGTCCAGCATTTCCGATTGATGCTAAAAGCGCATATTGAGTCGCTGAGAATGCTTTGCCTGTGAGTGCTGTAAGAAAGCTCACAAAGGCAACCGTCGAAAATGCTGTTGTAAAGTTGTCGGTCAAAATAGCGAACAGCAAGATGGACTTATCTGGTCCTGCCATCGCGAGCCATGCGAATAATAAGTTACTGCCAGCCATTGCCACGCCGCCAATAAAGAGACCGCGCGTTACTCCAAGGCGGACATTAATCACGCTACCAATTAACGCAAAGATGCAGGTCGCAAGTCCGCCGTAGAGTTTTTGGTACGTACCAATTTCCTCGTTCGTAAAGAGCTCTTTATAAAAAACGATCGACATCCGCCCTAAGAATGCCTCACCGATTTTGAAAAGGAATATGAAGACGAGAATGAAGATGGCGAGCCTCAATCCATGATTTTTAAAGAAATCAGCCAATGGCTCCCAAGCGGTGACTGTTAACCATGTAATGATGCGCTGGGTTTGTGATTGTCCGTGTTTTGCATAACCTGCTTCGATTGCTCGTTGGAGCGACTCTCGCTCAGTGACAGGTTCGGTTACAAAACAGGACACAACCATGAACGCCAGTAAGCATCCGGCCAGAATCACATACACCGTATTCCATCCGAGGGTATCTGCGTATGCAAACGCAAAGTACCCTGGAAATGAGTATCCAGCCCACCAGCCGACCGTTGCCATCGCAGAGGCTGCTGGAATCGACGCTTGGCTTCCATACGAAAAGTGATCGACACGAAAAGCGTCGATCGCGATGTCTTGGGTTGCAGAGAAAAGTGCGATACCAAAAATCAGAATGCCTACCAAAATCAATGAATCAGCCGGTGACTGGATTGTTGCTAGAAAGAGAGTGAGCCCAGCCATAATGCCTTGGGTGGTTATAATCCAGCTTTTTCGTTGGCCGATGCGCGTAATTGCAGGAATATTGACTCGATCAATGAGTGGAGCCCACAAAAAGTTAAACGCATAGATCCCGTAGGCGATCCCCACAAGACCAATCTCGGTTCGTGACACACCGGCATCTTTGAGCCAGGCTGCGAGTGCTGATGCTATGAGTACCCATGGAAATCCGCTGGCACAGCCCAACAGGAATACCCATAAAATGCGTTTATCGAGATAGGTTGTAAGAGTGTCTCTAAGAGTCATAGGCCATCCGAATCAAGACTCCATTGTCGGTTGCTTGATCCGAAAGGCAAGGCTTTTAGATGCGAAGGCCGCCGTCAACCTCGATCACTCGACCGTTGACGTAGTCATTTTCAAGGATGAATTCGACAGTTTGTGCGATTTCGTCTGGCTGTCCAAGACGCTTTGCTGGGATACCTGCAGCGATCTTTTCTAGAGCTTCAGGTTTCATCGTGAGAACCATTTCTGTTCCGATGAAACCGGGAGCGATTGCCGCGCAACGGATACCTTGGCGTGCAAGCTCTTTCGCCCAAGTCACGGCCATTGCCGCGACAGCAGCTTTGGTTGCTGTGTAGTTGGTTTGACCCATGTTTCCGTGGCGTGAAATCGAGGAAATGTTAATGATGCAACCACCGTTACCTGCTTTCACCATTTCAGTCGCAGCCGCGCGGCCGCACAAGAATGTTCCGGTCAGGTTGACATCGACAACCTGCTGCCAAGATTCAAAGCTCATGCGCTTCTCGACAACGCCTTCTTTGGCTTTCAGGAATAGTGAATCACGAGTAATACCAGCATTGTTAATCACCGCATCGAGTCGGCCAGTTTGCGCAGCAATCTGAGCAAAGGTCTCATCGACCTCGCTTTCTTTGGCAACGTTACAGATCCAGGTAGAAGCGGTCGCGCCTGCGTCTTCGATCAGTCGTTTTGTTTCCGCGAGGGTGTCTGCATTCATATCGATCAGAGCGATATGCGGCTTTTTAGGTGCTAGACGTAATGCCATCGCGCGGCCGAGCCCCTGAGCGCCGCCAGTGATGACGATAACCTTGCTGTTGAGATCCATGTGTGTTCCCTAATCCATTTCTGTTTTGCTGGTGCACAAAAAGTTTTGTTGCGATGCAATATCCTGCTGTGGAGTTTAGTTGCACTGCAAAAAAAAGCTACCCCTCTTTGGTTTGTGATTGACAAATCTGTATCCTGAGGCTCGGAGGAACTGTGATGCCCTTGATCATTTTTATGCTCGTGCCAATCGTTGAGATGTGGATCCTGATTGAGGTCGGTGGTTGGATTGGTGCACTACCGACGATCGCTTTGGTCGTTTTAACTGCAACCCTAGGATTATCGCTCCTCAAACGTCAGGGCCT
>JAYNIS010000140.1:0-2857 GCA_038109325.1 Gammaproteobacteria bacterium
CGGAGCTTTGGACTAAGGAAATGGTCGCCGCGATGAAGCCCGGATCCGTGATCGTAGATCTGGCGGCAGAGAAAGGGGGTAACTGCAAGCTCACGGTCGCCGACGAAAAGGTCGTTACAGACAATGGTGTGACCGTCATTGGTTATACAGATTTCCCAAGCCGCATGGCTGCACAGGCCTCTACTCTTTACGCGACCAATATCCGCCACATGATGACGGATTTGACGCCAGAGAAAGATGGTCAGCTCGTTCACAACATGGAAGACGACGTCATTAGGTCATCAACAGTGACCTTTGAGGGCGAAATTACATTCCCGCCACCCCCGTTGAAGGTACAGGCAATCGCCTCAAAGGCTGCGCCGAAGCAGCCTGAAAAGACGCCGGAAGAAAAGGCGGCCGAGGAAGCCGCGGCGATGGCTAAGGCCGGACGTCAGCAGACTCAGTTGTTGATTGTTGGTGGTGCATTGATGGCGTTGATCGGTCTGTATGCACCGACCGCATTTATGCAGCACTTTATTGTGTTCGTGCTCGCGGTCTTTGTCGGGTTCCAGGTCATCTGGGGCGTTGCCCACTCCTTGCATACACCTCTGATGGCGGTCACGAACGCGATTTCAGGGATCATCATTGTTGGAGCGCTACTTCAAGTTGATTCTAGCGTCCCGATTGTGTCGATCCTGGCGGGTATTTCTGTGCTGATTGCGACCATTAACATTGTCGGGGGCTTCATGGTGACACGCCGTATGCTCCAGATGTTTAAGAAGTCATAAGCGGAGGGATATGAAATGACAATAGGACTACAAACAGCCGCTTATATATCGGCAACAGTTCTTTTTATTCTTGCGCTTGGAGGCTTATCAAACCAAGAGAAAGCAAAGCGTGCCGTTTGGTTTGGAATCATTGGTATGGCGATCGCCGTGGTCGCGACGATAGCGGAACCTAACGTCACACTTAGTTCGATACTAATCGGAGCGATAGTTGTCGGGGCCGTTATCGGTGTGATCGTTGCGACGCGAGTCGAAATGACCGGAATGCCCCAGCTGGTTGCTGCTTTGCACTCGTTCGTCGGTTTGGCTGCAGTCTTTATCGGCATCAACTCAGACATGTCCGTGCACAATTTTGCATCGGATGCTGAGCGGATCATTCATGAAGTAGAAATCTTTCTTGGTGTGTTCATTGGCGCGGTGACATTCACAGGCTCGATTATCGCTTACGGAAAACTGGCAGGCAAAATCGGCGGTAAGGCGCTGATCCTCCCAGGCCGTCATCTGTTGAATCTTGCCATGGTCGGCGCGTCGTTCGTTCTGATGATCATGTATATGAATCACGCGGGTTCATGGACCCTGTATGCGATGACGGTGCTGGCACTGCTCTTGGGCGTGCATCTCGTGATGGCGATCGGAGGCGCGGATATGCCGGTCGTTGTTTCTATGCTCAACTCGTATTCTGGGTGGGCCGCGGCCGCGACCGGTTTCTTGCTCGGTAACGATCTGTTGATCGTAACAGGCGCGCTCGTTGGTTCATCCGGTGCGATTTTGTCTTACATCATGTGCAAGGCAATGAATCGTCAATTCCTGTCGGTGATCCTTGGTGGGTTTGGTGATGCAACCGGCCCCGCGATGGAGATTGAAGGCGAGCAAATCGCCATCGATGTTGATGGTGTTGCGAGCGCACTGGACGACGCTGACAGCGTGATCATCGTTCCCGGTTACGGTATGGCGGTCGCCCAGGCGCAGCAGTCTGTGAGCGAACTGACACGCCGATTACGTGCAAAAGGAAAAGAGGTTCGCTTTGCGATCCACCCCGTTGCGGGGCGTTTGCCCGGACACATGAACGTCCTGCTCGCCGAAGCCAAAGTGCCTTACGATATCGTTCTTGAGATGGATGAAATTAACGAGGATTTCGCGTCAACGGACGTCGTGATCGTTATTGGCTCTAACGATATTGTGAACCCTGCGGCACAGGAAGATCCGAACTCTCCAATCGCTGGCATGCCGGTGCTTGAGGTTTGGAATGCGAAACAGGTGATTGTCTCGAAGCGTGGTCAGGGTACAGGATACTCAGGTATCGAGAATCCGCTTTTCTACAAAGAAAATACGCGGATGTTCTACGGTGATGCGAAGTCGAGTTTGGACCAATTGTTGACCCAAATTAGCTAGTCGCTTGAAGCCGAAAAAGCCCTCGGATCTCCCGGGGCTTTTTTTTGGCTGAATGACCCCAACAAAGTTCTCATGACACATAAAACACAACTTAATGTTCTTGGCGAGGTCCTCACCCCGTGCTCCATGGATCCGGTCACCGGATATTTTCGTAATGGATGTTGCCAGACAGATGCGTCTGATCGCGGTAGCCATGTTGTGTGTGCGGTCATGACATCTGAATTCCTTGAGTTTTCTCATCAACAGGGCAATGACTTAATTACGCCCCGTCCTGAGTTTCAGTTTCCTGGACTGAAGCCTGGTGATCGTTGGTGCTTGTGTGCGCTTCGTTGGGTGGAAGCTGTGCGTGCCGGCGTCATCGCGCCAGTCATACTTGAATCGACGCATGAAAAGATTCTCGATTACGTCAGCTTAGAGACGCTGGTTCATCACCAGTACAGGGAGCAGGTGTAGCTCTCAGCACCTTTAGAAGGAAAAACTCGTGTCTTGAAGCTGCCCCAGTCTGGCATATGCGAGCAAAAATTTCTTTACACAGAAATGACAAAAATCTGTTTAGTTGTACTAGAGTGGTTTCGTTGTTTTTGTTCGAATTTTGTAAAAATTCAATTTCGCTTTCCCTGAGAGTTCGTTGCCGTAAACTTTTCTGTAGGTAAGAGAGCAAAATATATAACTGGATGGAATGGTAGACATGGTCACTCTCA
>JAYNIS010000141.1:0-2834 GCA_038109325.1 Gammaproteobacteria bacterium
ATCACAGTCCATTTGTCCAAATATTGAATCTAGGTGTAGTCTCCGGCTTCATCTGCATCGACGCAAGAGAAAGAGGAATCAATGTTAGCAATTTTATCGCCTGCCAAATCCCTAAATACGGACTTGAACGTGAATCGCTTCGGTAACTCTACCCCTGAATTTTTGGAGCAAGCCGCCCAACTTGCTGACATGATGCGCGGGTTCAGCCCATCTGATCTAGCGAGTCTGATGAAACTATCTGACAAGCTTTCAGCACTCAATGCAGCTCGCTTTGAAGAATGGTCCATCGATCATGGATCCGACGACCTGTTGCCTGCTGTCTATGCATTTAATGGGGACGTTTACCAAGGACTCGACGTACAAACTCTAGACGTAGGTGCCCTCGATCGACTCTCTGATCGCATTCGGATTTTGTCTGGGCTCTATGGATTACTCAGGCCCTTCGATGCAATGAGACCATATCGTCTCGAGATGGGAACTAAACTCAAAGGGCAAGCCATATCGTCACTACCAGATTTCTGGAAATCTCGAGTAACAGACGCACTGAACGAGCAATTGAACGGTCAGCCACTCGTCAATTTGGCTAGCAATGAATACTCAGCAGCCGTCGATCTAAAATCAATTGATGGCCCTATCATCTCACCGGTCTTCAAAGACTTAAAGAATGGCGAGTACAAAATCATCAGCTTTTACGCAAAACGAGCACGCGGTCTAATGGCTCGATTCATTGTTGAGTCGAATGCACAAACTCCAGAGGACTTAATGAGATTTGACTATGATGGCTATGCTTTTTCAAACGCACACTCAAAGTCTGATGCTCCATGCTTCATTCGTGACCCGGAATCACGTTGAGTACACGCTCTCCGGACTCAGTGATTGCGCCCTGGCTCGAGTCCGTCCAGCCACAAACGCTCTGGGTGGTCGGAGAGACAACACCACCTGTTGTTAATGACTATCAAAAGCATAGTAACCACTCAGTACAGACACTGCCCAGTCAAGAGATTAGATCAAGCGATCAGATTCCGAGCGCGGCTCTCATTGCCCGACCTCTCAATACGCCAGATGACCTGCTCATTGCTGGGCAACTGAGAAACCTTCTGATTTCAGATATCCTGTGCTTTGTGGATGCCACCATCCCCGCAGATTCACTCTACGCACTCGCATTCAAGCGGGGTGACCAATGTCGGGAAAAATACAGTACTCTCTTGAGTTTTCACTACTCACTCGCCACCTATAACCACACACGTGCGTGGAACAATCCGAAGTTCTGGGCTAATCCTGAAAACTGGAATAAATACTGGTGGTGACATGCGACTGATCGCAGCCGTCTTAATTTGTATCTCTACGTCTCTACAGGCGTCGATTGAAGCGCCTGGACTAAGTGACCGCGAATACCGCTATCTCACATTGCCAAATACACTAAGAGTGTTGCTGATTTCAGATCCAACGACTGACAAAGCGGCTGCGTCAATGGATGTATTCGTTGGCACCAATAATGATCCAAAGGAATTTCCGGGCCTTGCACACTTTCTAGAACATATGCTGTTCCTTGGAACGGATGAATATCCAGAGGCAGGCGAGTATCAACAATTCATTTCAGACCAAACGGGATCACACAACGCTTTCACAGCACCCGAACATACCAATTACTTTTTCTCACTAAACCCAAACGCTTTAGAACCTGCTCTTGATCGTTTTAGTCGATTTTTCGTTGCGCCAACGCTTGATCCTACGTACGTCGATCGAGAAGTAAATGCGGTCCATTCAGAGTACCAGTCCAAACTCAGAGACCCAGCGCGGTTAAGTTTTGAAGCGACGAAACAAGGTTTAAATCCCAAGCATCCTTTTTCGCAATTCGGGGCAGGCAATCTCAATACGCTGAAGAAACCTGGTCTACTCGACGCCTTAAAAGACTTTTACGAAAAAGAATATTCAGCGAATCGAATGGCGCTCGTCGTCCTTGGCGAGGAGCCGCTCGATACGCTCGAGCAATTGGTGACAGAACGATTCACCGAGATACCCAATCGAAATCTTCCATCCAGCGTTATTGATACACCACTGTTTGATACAGATCGCTTGCCATTTGTCGTGCAATCAAAGCCTGCTACGGAATCAAGACGTTTGTCACTTCTATTCCCAGTCCCGGATACCGATGCATTCATCGATAGAGCACCACTGCGATACATCGGGCATCTGCTCGCGCACGAAGGCGAAGGAAGTCTTTTAGCAAATCTAAAGGCTCGTGGTTATGCCAATGGCTTATCAGCGGGCGAAAGCCTTGGCATGACTGAAAGCCGCTCGTTTTCGATCAGCGTGAGTCTGACTCCTGAAGGCCTCATCCATCGCGACACCATTATTGGAGAAATATTCAGAACAATTCGCCTGATTGAAACAATGGGCATTGATTCGTGGCGGTTTGAAGAGCTGAAAGTGATTTCAGACGCTAACTTCAAATTCGAGGAAGAGTCAGACCCTCAAAATGTGGTGACGTATTTGTCGGAAAAACTGCATTCAGTGCCGCCCCAACGACTATTTACGTATGGACGCCAGTTAAGACAATTCGATGGTCAACTCGTCAGAGATATGCTGAGCTGGTTGACACCGGAACGGATGCTAATCCGAGTCACCGCGCCAGAAATCGAGCCAACAGAAACAACCACCTATTACCCAACACCAATTCGTCGTTTTTCACTACAAAAGGACCGCCTCAAAGCCTTTCAAACCGCGCGTGCAGAGGTCAGTCGAGCCGTCCGCTTACCCGAGCCCAATCCCTTTATTCAAGCACCTGGCGAGCCTCTACCTAAAACGCGCAAAGCGACGATCGAAACGCAGCC
>JAYNIS010000142.1:0-2751 GCA_038109325.1 Gammaproteobacteria bacterium
AGAAGCTTATGTCAAATCGAATCGCATTAGTAACAGGGGGTACAGGCGGCATTGGCACTGCTATCTGTCAAGAGTTATTTACCCAAGGATTCACTGTCGTGGCCGGCTATAACTCAGGCGGCAACCATGACAAAGCCAAAGCATGGCAAGAAGAACAGCGCGCAGCGGGCTATGAATTCGACGTCGCATATGGCGATGTGTCCGATTCTGAGTCAGCGCGTCAGTGCGTTGAGGGAGTTGTTGAAAAGCATGGGAATATTCATTGTTTGGTCAATAATGCCGGAATTACCAGAGATTCGACCTTCCGCAAGATGACACTCGAGCAATGGGATCAGGTCATGCATGCGAACTTGCGTTCGGTTTTTAACATGACTCGACTCGTCATCAACGGAATGCTCGAAGAGAAGTGGGGCCGTGTGATCAACATCAGCTCGGTCAATGGTCAAAAAGGACAATTCGGCCAGTCAAACTATGCGGCAGCGAAAGCTGGCATGCATGGTTTCACGAAATCACTAGCTCAAGAAGTCGCTTCAAAAGGCATCACCGTGAATACCGTTAGCCCTGGCTACATCATGACCGCGATGGTTGCTGCCATTGGTGATGAAATACTCGAGAAGATTGCATCGACAATCCCTGTCGGACGCCTAGGTAACCCTGATGAAATTGCCTATGCAGTTGCCTTCCTCGCGTCAGAGCGCGCCGCATTTGTCACAGGTTCAAACCTCGCGATCAACGGCGGACAGCACATGTTCTAGAGGCTACCGTCCCTCAGCCGGCAAGGAACTCGCTTTGACGGCTTTTCTTTTATTGCGCTGCACAATAAAATATCAACTTCACTTTTGAAAGGACACGGACGTGGGCACTGAGAATCAGCAAGCACCGGAAAAACTATTTGAATCCATGAACGCAGAGAGCAAGCGCCTTCTGCAGGGTTTGATGCGCTCTGAAGACACCGCAGATATCGTTAAAAACTTAACCGATGTCTGGACTCAGTTGGTCATGCAGCCATGGACGAATCCGCAAGGCTGGCTCGAGATGGTGACGAAATATCAGCAAGATCAGCTCAAACTGTGGACTGATCTGATGAGTGGCACGATGAATTTTCAGCCCCAAAAAGATCGTCGATTTGATTCAGATGAGTGGTCAAAACTTCCGATCTTCGATTTCATCAAGCAATCTTATCTCCTTACAGCCGATGTCCTGAGTAAGTCGACGGACGCCATTCCTGTTGAAGGGAAGGAAAAAGACAAGCTGAAGTTCTACACACAGTATTTTATCGATGCGATGAGCCCATCGAACTTCGTCACGCTGAATCCTGACGTGTTGAAAGAAGCCATGGAAACCAACGGACAGAGCTTGGTCGACGGACTTCAGAACCTCATGACGGACCTTGAGAAGGGCCGTATCACCATGACAGATGAATCAGCATTCGCTCTTGGTGAAAATATTGGTGTGTCCGAGGGATCCGTCGTTTTCCGCAACCACTTGTTTGAGTTGATTCAGTACAAGCCGTCAACAGAGACTGTGCATCGACGCCCACTGTTGATAGTCCCTCCGTGTATCAACAAGTTCTACATTCTCGATTTACAACCACAGAACTCCTACGTGAAGTGGTGTGTGGATCAGGGCAATACCGTGTTCTTAATTTCATGGGCTAACACGACACCTGAATACAGCCACATCGGCTGGGACGACTACGTCCAAGACGGAATTTTTGAGGCAACACGCGTCGTTAAAGAGATCACTGGCGAGAAGAAGATGAACGCCGTTGCCTGGTGTATCGGCGGCACGATCTTAGGATCAGCGCTTGGCGTCATGCAAAAGAAACGCGATGCAAGTATCGCGTCAGCAACCTTCCTGACCACTCTTCTCGATTTTTCAGATCCGGGCGACTTAGGTGTCTTCCTTGACGAAGAAGAAGTCGACATGCGCGCAGCCCAGGTATCGAAGGATGGAGTAATGTCAGGGAAGAGTCTGGCGCTTGGTTTCAACATGCTCCGCTCAAATGACTTGATTTGGTCCTACGTGGTAAACAACTACCTCAAAGGGAAAACTCCGCCGCCATTCGACCTTCTGTACTGGAACTCGGATCCAACGAATCTCCCAGCAACGATGTACAACACCTACATTCGGGAAATGTACATCAACAACAACCTGTCGAAGCCAGGCGGGTTCACGTGTTGCGACGAGCCAGTTGAATTGGATAAAGTGAAAACTCCGGTTTATTTCCTATCAGCAATCGAAGATCACATTGCGCCATGGAAGACAACATTCCTCGGGACTGAGCTTGTTGGTGGTTCAGTTGAGTTCGTTCTAGGGGGCTCCGGCCACATCGCGGGTGTCATTAACCCGCCTGCCAAAAACAAGCGTAATTACTGGACTGATGGGGAAATGGGCCAGGGAGCCGATCATTGGCTTCAGACAGCGACTGATCACCCGGGATCGTGGTGGACTCATTGGCATGAGTGGTTAGATAAGCAAGAATCAAAGCAGGTTCTGGCTCGTCAAATTGGTGCGAATAAGGAATTCGAAGAAATTGTTCCAGCTCCAGGTGACTACGTCCGCGTGCGTCTCTAACAGAACGCGAGGGCGTAAAAGAACCCCGGCTGGTTCATCAGACGGGGGTTTTTATTGATCGTGTGAATTATTTATTTAACGACTTCGCCATTTCTTCAGTATTTTTCTTCACAAGGTTCAACGCTTCTTCACTGATCTGAGTCCATGATGAGGCTTGCTTTTTGGTGAGATCAG
>JAYNIS010000143.1:0-2739 GCA_038109325.1 Gammaproteobacteria bacterium
GAAATTCTTGTCCAAGGCCTGCACTTCTTAGTTCCCATCATCGTCCTGCTGTGGTGCGTTTTGATCGAACGATTATCGCCTGCACTCTCGGCTTTCTGGGGGACCATGTCCATCTTGTTCGTGATCCTGACGCAAGAGCCGTTGAAAAGCTATTACAGGGACCACTCGTGGACATCTGCACATTGGGGTAATGGTTTTCGCTCGGCTGTGTCAGGATTGATCCAGGGTGCTGAAAACATGATTAGCATCGGCGTCGCGACCGCAGCCGCTGGTCTCATTATCGGTACAGTGTCTCTCACAGGTGCACACCAAGTTATTGGCGAGTTAGTCGAGGCTCTCTCTGGGGGAAGCCTTATTCTTATGCTGCTGTTGGTTGCGGTGATGAGTCTGATTTTAGGGATGGGGCTACCGACCACCGCAAACTATATTGTTGTTTCATCATTAATGGCACCGGTCATAGTGAGTATCGGCGCGCAGTCGGGATTGATCGTCCCGCTCATCGCTGTTCACTTGTTTGTGTTCTACTTCGGGATTCTGGCTGATGACACCCCCCCTGTCGGCCTTGCCGCCTTTGCTGCAGCTGCTATCAGCCAAGGCGACCCAATTCGCACGGGTATCCAAGGATTTGCATACGATATCCGAACCGCGATTCTGCCCTTTATCTTCATATTCAATACCGACCTCCTGCTGATTGATGTCACTTGGTTTCAGGGCGTCAGCATCTTTATCGTCGCTGCATGCGCCATGATGTTGTTTGCTGCTGCCACCCAAGGGTATTGGATGGTCAAATCGCGGTGGTGGGAAACCGCTGTACTGTTACTCATTGCGTTCACATTGGTTCGGCCAGGCTATTGGATCGACCAGCTCCAGCAACCTTGGGCCTCGTTCGAAGTGAGCGAAGCCACTCTCAATCGCTCCGATCTTGATGGGCAAGTCAGGCTCACCATCGAAGGCCCTGACTTTGATAATCCCGATCAAACCACGCAATTAATTCTTCTCGTTGAGGCGAGCGATTCACAAGCGCTTTCGAGCGCTCTTGATGGGGTGGGTATTCTTGCGCGCGTCGAGGAATCGACCGTGCTTCTCGATGAACCCTTCCCTGGGACTGAAAATTTCCAAACGATGCAACGCTTTGATTTTTACGGGGATACACCCGTAAAAATCACTGATTTTGCTGTCGAGCAAACAAACCGACTTACGAAGGAATGGATGTATTTACCTGCACTATTTCTTCTATTGGTTGTCGGATGGTCACAACGAACACGCCGTTCGAAGGAGGTATAGGTGGCCACTTCTCATTCTGTTTTTGGTCGAGCCCCCCGCATAACGCTACCGACAGCAGTAGCCGGTGACGGTATTTATTTGATTGATTCTGAAGGCAAACGCTATCTCGATGCATGCGGTGGAGCAGCTGTAAGTTGTCTTGGGCACACACCGAAGCGGGTGATTGAGCGAACCTGCCAACAGTTGCAACAACTCGCGTTCGCGCACACAGGGTTCTTCACATCGGAGCCTGCTGAACAACTTGCCGATGTGCTCGTAGATCAAGCACCACATGGCATAGAACACGTTTATTTTGTCTCAGGGGGGAGTGAAGCCGTTGAAGCCGCCCTCAAGCTTACGCGTCAATATTTCCTCGAGATTGGACAACCTGACCGAACTCATGTGGTTGGGCGCCGCCAGAGCTATCATGGAAACACGCTTGGAGCTTTGGGCAGTGGCGGCAACCAATGGCGACGTCGCCAGTTTGAACCGTTGCTTCCGACGCACATGAGCCACATCAGTCCTTGTCACTACTATCGCTGGGCAGAAGCTGGTGAAACACCTTTCGACTATGGCCAACGGGTTGCCAATGAACTCGAACAAGAGATTCTTCTCATTGGCGAAGGCAAAGTTGCCGCATTTGTGGCCGAACCCGTGGTTGGTGCAACAATGGGAGCCGTCCCTGCTGTCGAAGGCTACTACAAGCGTATCCGCGAAATCTGTGACCAGTACGGAGTATTGTTGATCCTCGACGAGGTCATGTGCGGTATGGGACGGACGGGGCACCTGTACGCCTGTGATGACGATCAAGTCAAACCTGACATTCTCTGTATTGCTAAAAGTTTGGGTGCAGGCATACAGCCGATCGGCGCTATGCTTTGTCAGGACTTTATCTACCAAGCGATCGTCGATGGCTCCGGATTCTTCCAACACGGACACACTTATATGGGACATCCGGCAGCGTGCGCCGCTGGACTGGCTGTGATGGAAGAACTCACAAAACCCGGAATGATGCCGCACGTGCGAACAATGGGAACGCTCTTACAGACGTCACTTAATGATGCTTTAGGTGCGCATCCATGGGTTGGAAACATCCGAGGTCGTGGTTTATTTGTTGGGATCGAACTTGTCAGCGACAAAGAAACAAAAGTGGCTCTTGATCCCAACCTCAAAACCGCAGCACACATCAAAAAGGTCGCGATGGATCACGGCTTAATGTGCTACCCCATGTCAGGCACAATTGATGGTCAGTCCGGAGATCATGTGTTGCTGGCACCTCCGTTCATTATTGAAGCGTCTGATATCCAAGTAATCGCCGAGAAGATATCATTCACGATTGGCGAGGTTAGCGGGCATTCGGAGCGTGCAGCATGACATTAATCATGGCAGCACCAAATGGTGCTCGTAAAACAGCACAGGACCACCCTGCTATCCCAGTCACCGATGCGGAACTCATCGAAACAGCGGTTGCGTGTT
>JAYNIS010000144.1:0-2732 GCA_038109325.1 Gammaproteobacteria bacterium
AAGATCCGCTAATGCGTTATCAAGAAACCCTGTATTCAGAATGGGGTCAAAACTTCGAGCAGGGAGAAACCCTGTTCGAAGCGGCAACAGATCACCAACATCTTGTCATCTTCGAAAATCTGCGCTTTGGCCGAGTGATGGCGCTCGATGGTGTCATCCAGACAACTGAAGCAGATGAGTTTGTCTACCACGAAATGATGGTGCATGTTCCGATGAACACACATCCCTTCCCCAAACGTGTCCTGATAATTGGGGGCGGTGATGGCGGGATCCTACGCGAAGTCCTCAAACACTCTAGTGTTGAATCAGTGACCCAAGTGGAAATCGATCGCGCCGTTGTCGATATGTGTATCGAATATTTTCCAAAGCATTCGCTGGGTGCGTTCAATGATACGCGCCTGAATCTTGTCATCGATGATGGTGCCGCGTTCATAGCCAATAATCGCGAGCAGTTTGATGTCATCATCACGGATTCAACCGATCCCATTGGCCCTGGTGAAGTTCTGTTTGAATCAGCGTTCTATCAGGGATGTGCAAATGCTTTGACCGATAACGGAATTCTTGTTACGCAAAACGGCGTGCCGTACATGCAAGGTGACGAAGTCACCAACACCTACCGGCGATGGAAATCCTATTTCCAAACACGATCGTTTTATCTCACACCGGTACCGACCTACGCAGGTGGTGCGATGGCGATGGGATTTGCGAGTAAGGCATTGATCACAACGCCCTCGATCACTGATCTAACAAAGCGAGCAAGCGTATTGGCTGGCTTGAAATACTACACGCCCGAAGTCCATCACGGTGCTTTTGGCTTACCACGATTGGTACAAGACTTGATGATCGATTAGTGCCCGATTGCAGCGAGCTGCTCAATCAATTGACTAGCCGCCTCTCTCGGCATCTCAATCACAACACTTTTCTGTTTCGATTGCAGACCACTCACGAGATTCACGCGAGTTTTTGGCAACCCAACAGCAGACGCTATCGATTGCACAATGGTTTGGTTCGCCCGCTCTTCGATCGGCGGTGCTTTTACAAACAATTTAAGTCGCCAGTCAAACACCCCTTCAGCGCGTGTTTCTTTGGCAACCGAGCGAATCGCGAGCTGCACGAGCCATTGATCGTTACCTCTCCAAATCAACCATGAGGGAAGGTCATCTGAAATTTTGTGCATTGCGCAATTCTCCTTTATGATGCGCGCTCTCAGGAAGGATTCTATGTTACGAACACTAATGACAGGCAAGTTGCACCGAGTCACCACGACAGCCGCTGAGGTGGACTACATCGGCTCCTGCGCAATTGATCGAAATTTGATGGACGCAGCAGGCATCCTTCCTCATGAGCAAATCCACCTTTGGAACGTCAATAACGGCGAACGCTTGGTGACCTATGCAATCGAAGCACCGCGCGGATCAGGCATCATCTCGGTCAATGGCTCAGCCGCGCATCGCGCGCACGTCGGCGATATTTTGATTCTGGCGGCTTTTGGACAATTCACGGAGACAGAGGCCCAAGCCCACGAGCCCAAAGTCGTCTTCGTCAACCAACACAATCAAATCATCACCAAAGCGGAAGCGGCAGCCCTAGGTGTTGTGACTGACCCTGTTCCGTATTCGTGTTAGCGACCACCAGACGAGTCCTATAACGACCGGGGCAACACCCGCTTTTACCCAATCTTTCATCGCCGGATCAACAAACGGCTCGATCATCGGGGAAAGCAATCCCACCGCGTAGTATGCGATCGCCACGGTCGACAGTCCCTCAACTGCCGACTGCAGCCTAGTCTGCCGAACCGCGCTTTGATCAAGGCTTGCCAGTAAATCACGGGTCTGGCTCTGCAAATTCAACTGCAACTGAGTTCGCAGCAACTGTGCCCTCTCGTCAATCTGATTAGATAGCTCTGAACGCCTTCGCATCACCGTATCGGCGGTCGCTATAGCCGGCGTCAGACGCCTTTTAAGAAAGTGCCGGATCCCGACAGACTCATCTCTACCGTGAGCCCGTAGCTGTACTAGTCGCTCGAAAACTAAATCATGATATGCCCTGTTGGCGCCGATGCGCCACGCGAGCCGCTCCCATATTTGGTGAAGCTCGCTTTCTTGCTCCGAGAGGATCGATAGCGTCGCCATCATATGTGAGTGGTTTGATTCATCCATCTCTGGACTAGGCAACTCGTTGGCAATCCGTTGCAAGACCGGATGGACGGCTCTAATCCTATCCATCCCCATCACCGCCAGTGTTCGGTAGGTCTCTATCTCTAAAATCATCTGTAAGAATCGACCAGCGGACTCTCCGCCGGGGTCCTTGGAGAAAGAAACCCACCACGCGCTAAGCCCGTCTTGATCGGGCTCAAAACGAGCAGCGGTTGTCACGGTACCGTCTCGCATCTCACTGATTGCATCATATTTTTCTGGAAGACTCAGACTGACCCCAGAGTACAACTCACTCAGCACAAGCACGTCTTCGGGTGATTGATCTATCCACGCGTGGTCTAGGAACTGCATACAGTCCAGCCCGGCCGGGATTACCTGCGTGATCGACACAAACTCAGTATGCCGTTCGACGCGAACCCAAAGATCACCATGGTCGTACTCCCAATGACCCTGGAAATCATCTGGGAATTCGCTAATCCTCTCCCGTATCCACAGGCGGACGCTCTCTCTGGAAGTCGGCGACACCCGGACACATACATGGACCAGGTGGCAGTCGGCACTTAGCTTTGGAAAGGG
>JAYNIS010000145.1:0-2731 GCA_038109325.1 Gammaproteobacteria bacterium
CACCATCCTGATGACCGCGACAAAAATAAACCGGAGTTTCTGACTGGCGGAACATCCTATGATGTGGTTGCTGTGGTCGATAGCGCACGCGATTTTGGCCGCTACATACAGTACAGCACGCGACGAGCGAGACCGGTGGTGGGGGATGTGGGCTTGAGCCCTGTTGGCTGGCACCGCACCCTGGAGCGCTATGGCGCGCCGCAGTTAAACGAGCGATACCAGCAATTCGATCAAGGTAATCCTCTACCGTCCAGCGAAGCAATGAGTGATGCAGAGTTTGCCGCCTGGAGCGCTATTAAACTAATCACTAACAGTCTCGGCGTTGCGAACATTAGCTCACAGACCCTCAGCCCTCGGCAGATTCTCAAGCACCCCGATACGCAGGTCGATCTTTACAAAGGTACACGCGGCTCCATCAGGGAATGGAATCATCAGTTAAGACAACCGATTCTGTTAGCGACCGGCGAGGCTGTGATCGCGGTCGCCCCGATGCCAAAATTTCTGCACCCGAAACACTACGTGGATACGCTTGGGTTAGACGAACCCGAGTCGCCCTGCCGCCTTAACTGAATATCCACTTTTTTGATTTCAGCTGGTTTGCCTCGTAATTCAAAATAGATAGGATCGAGCCCAGCAAAGTCGGCCGGGTTATGGGTCACCACAATAATCGGAACTCGAGACTCAGCGCTCGCCACTTGAATATTTAAGATGAGTCGTTCCACATTCTCGGGATCAAGCGACGCCGAAGGCTCATCGAGCAGCAATAACCCCGGCTTAGCAAGAATACCTCGGATAATCGCAATTCTCCGCTGCATGCCTAGAGACAGTTGACCAGGGCGAAGACTTGAGACATTTGGCAAATCGAACAACTCGAGCCACTTCACGTGCAACAGTTCATCTTTGCAAACAATTCTTAGATTTTCTGTTACCGAAAGCCATGGCAATAATGTTGGCTCCTGGAAAACCAAACGCGGATTTAGCGCGCCGTTGTGCCGACAGATACCGCGTAACAATGTTGTTTTCCCTATGCCAGAATGTCCGCTGATCACCGCCACCGGAGAGTCTGATGACAGGCAACCAGCGCGAACGATCAATTGGTTTCCAAACCAACAATCAGACCAGCTGACCATCTTTCCGCCACTGCTGCACGCGATGCTCGAGTGGGCGCACTGCACTCAGCTCAATCAACTGCATCGCAATCATAAAACTCAACGCGTAGGCCAAAATCATATCGACCTCAAAAAGCTGGAAATAAAGATGAATCTGGAACCCAATACCAGATGAGCGGCCCAGTAACTCAACCACGAGGATGATCTTCCAAGTCAGCGACAACCCGGTTCTCAGTGCGGTAAACAAAAAAGGTTCAAGCTGAGGAAGCCAGATCAATCGCACTTTCTGAAGCCAGGACAGCCGATAGATTGAAGCGAACTCCTCATACCTCGACTCAAACTGCCTTACACCGTCACGAACGTTAGTTGCTATCAAAGGGGCCTTATTGATGACAACGGCCAACACCGCAGCCAACTCGCTCATTCCCAATCCAAGGTAACAAATAACGATGATGACCAGCGCAGGCATATTGAGAAACGTATTGACCCACGGCCAAAACCATCGATCGAGGGTATCCGATCGACCAAGGGCTGCCCCGACTCCGATCCCAACGGCCCAAGCCAACCCAAAAGCCACTATCACCCTTCCGAAGGTTGCGCCCAGGTGAACCCACAACTCACCATTCATGCTCTCCTGCAACATCTTAGCGCCTACCGCAAGTGGGCCCGGAAACGCATCGGACTGCGCTAGCTGGCTCGTAACCGCCCAAGTGATTACGAGCACCGCTAGTGAGGTTGTGGTGGTGAACCGCATGCTATTTACGTTAGTTAGATGCGAAGAACGCTCCGGAATCTAACACCGTATTGGACTTGATTAGCTTTCCGTCTCCATAGGATCGCATCAGATCAAACATTGCCTGCGCCGACGCAAAGTCGAATGAATCACCAGGAGCGCCCTGCCTCCAGGCCTGTCGAAGCGCTACAAACTCTTTATCTGACTTTGCCTTGATCAATCCTTTCAATGGCTCCCAAGCAGTATCATCCGTCATCAATACTGTTTTTGCCTCCCGGGACGCTTTTCGCAAACCCTCAGCAAGTTTTGGATTCTTTGAAGCCCAAGATTCTTTAAACACGTAACCGAGCAGCGGTGTTTCAGAAGACAAACCAAGCTCGGTTGCGGCGTCCTGAACGTCCACCACTCGCTTAAATCCCTTCGCTTCTAACTTCGCCAAGAAGTGCCAGAAATTAATGACCGCATCTACCTCGCCTGACATTGCTTGCTTAAACAAAAGGGGTGGTGCACCGAACACCAGTTCGTTTTGTGAAGCTAAATCAATACCGTAACGCTTTTTTGCGATGGCTTGGATCACGATCCAACTTTTATCTACCGGGCCCCCTGCGATACCGATCCGCTTTCCTTCTAGGTCTTTCAAGCTATTGATGGAACTCTTGGGCCCCACCATCAGACTACCGACGGCCTTTGAGTACGGAGTAAATTGGTAGTCCTTACCCTCACTCCGTTGGTTCGCCACCCAAATCCAGTCTGTGACTATAACGTCAACGGCATCGTTCTGTATGGAAAGGGTAGATGCCTGCTTCCCAGCGACGTCGACAACTTCAAGATTAAAACCATTCTTTTTGTCGAGCTCTAGACGTTTGATGGTCTCCAGTTCCCATTTAAC
>JAYNIS010000146.1:0-2719 GCA_038109325.1 Gammaproteobacteria bacterium
CGCTGGTGGGCAATGTCATCTGACCGTTGGAGACGTCACCAACGAATCTCTAGTCGACGAATGGATCGAATCCATAATCGCGCGGCGTGGACGGCTAGATATTTTGGTTAACAACGTCGGACAGTCTGAACGTTTATCTCCGGAAAGCGTCGACAGCAATGTATGGAGAGCACAGATCGATTTGAATCTCAATAGTGCAATGTTGACATGCAGGGCCGCTATCCCCCACATGATCGAACAGGGCGGTGGCGTCGTCTTGAATGTATCTTCGATAGCAGCAGCTCGATACCTGGGAAAACCACAAATCGCTTATAGCGCAGCAAAAGCCGCGTTACAGCAATACACCAAAACGTCGGCTATCATCTTGGCTCGCCAGAACATACGCATGAATTGCATCCAAGCCGGCCTAATGCATACCGCGATGGTCCACCGGATGGCTGATAAATACGCAGACGGGGATTACGAAGGTTTTGTGCAAAAAAGGCACGAACAAGTGCCGATGGGCCGCATGGGCACTGCTCAGGATGTTGCAAATGCTGCGTTATTTTTAGTTTCAGATGAGGCCAGTTACATTACCGGCACAGAGCTGGTTGTTGATGGAGGCGTTACAGCAAGCATTCCTCGCTAATTGAAAGCCTCAACTGAGTTCAGAATGAGGTTATAGGGTTTAACATTCATAAACCAAACATCTGAACCCTATGTTGGCCGAATATGAGTTCACAATAATCTGTTTAGATATGACAGACGAACCGGGCGTTCCCAGTCTGATTCATACACTTGGTGTTCGGGCAACCATTGACACCCGAGAAAGGTTTGCTATCTTCAATACATCAGAGGCTGAAATTAAAAGGAGGTGATCCAATGTCTAGTGAATTGCGTCAAATCTCAAGTGATATTGGTTGCCGTATTGGATCTCGGGGTAATTGCTGAGGTCGAACGATGACTCACTGAAATGTGATCACTGAAGATTACCATTTCGCGAAAGGAGCCTCACGGCTCCTTTTTTAAACCTCGACAAAATGCTCCTGTATTTATTCGTAACTGCGGCAAACGGGTAGACCGCGGCCTCCGAATCCTCACATGAATCAGATTAAAGAACTCATACCTATTTCCAACCCTGTTTCCAGTTGTCGCTATTTTTTAAATCGCGCCAGTCAATATCGCACGTTCTTTTACTGATGATCGCTTCCAACAAACAGGAAATGACAATCCCTTCCTCATTGAATTTCACGTCAACCACCAGGAAATGTTTTTCTTTGTTCTCAGGTCTGACAGCGGTCCACTTGCTATGAAGTAATTTTGTAGGATTAATTTGATTCACTCACACTCCAAAACGACTCGATCAAGCCAGCTTAATGATAGACGACCGGAAAAACCCTTGATCAATTATAAAATCCCTGTAAGGGAAAGGTTAAGGCGGGCGGGTTTTTAGTAAAAATCTAGTCAAAAGCCATTCCAAGATTTTGGAACGGGATGGTTGTTTAACATTTACTACTTACCTCTCTATTGAGCGTCCGAACACGTACCCTAGACGGAGTATTCAGTCTCTTCATTTTAATTATTAGTTTTCTAGATAGATTATTTTCTACATTCATTTTTGTGATAGCTTCTATCCAGCATCATAGTCACAACTATAACTATTAGGATGAGTCGATATGAGCGATATTTTGTTTGGTCGATTTACTGTTTGGACGATATCGATCTGTCTATTCATCGGAAGCTTTGTCGGCTCCTACTTTTCTTTTTATTTCGTCGTCCCTGCCTTACTTTTCCTGGCTCTCAGTCTTCTCGGGCTCAAAGATTTCTTAAGCACCGAGCACCCGGTCCTCGGCAACTATCCCCTCATGGGGCGGATGAGGTTTATCCTTGAAAGTATTCGTCCGGAACTCCGTCAATATTTTTGGGAATCAGACTCCGACGAACTGCCATTTTCTCGGAATCAGAGGGCAATGGTTTATCAGCGAGCTAAGGACAATCAAGCTAAAAAATCGTTTGGTACAGAACTAAACGTTTACGACGAAAGTTACGCGTGGGTAAATCATTCAATCAGTACCACAAAGATTGACGATCATAACTTTCGTACCATCGTCGGAGCTGAGGGCGACAAAAAGTACGCTATGTCACTGCTAAATATATCTGGAATGTCTTTCGGTGCGCTGTCACCCCCCGCGATTCATGCACTAAATGCTGGCGCACAACTAGGGGGGTTCGCACACAACACAGGCGAAGGTTCCTTATCAAAATATCATGAAGCCGGTGGCGGTGACATCGTGTGGCAGATTTCGACGGGCTATTTTGGCTGTAGAAAGACCGACGGTTCCTTTGACCCAGATTTATTTAAGAACAAAGCGACGAGCGATCAAGTCAAGATGATCGAGATCAAACTAAGTCAGGGGGCCAAACCAGGGCATGGAGGGGTATTACCGGGACCAAAGGTCAATAGAGAAATCGCTGAAACCCGCGGAGTTCCTGAGGGTGTTACCTGTGAATCGCCGTCATCGCATTCCGAGTTCTCAACCCCAAGAGAGTTGTTAGACTTCGCGTACCGACTAAAATCGTTGTCAGGTAATAAACCAGTGGGTATCAAGCTCTGTATCGGTCACCCTTGGGAATTCGTGGCGATAGTCAAAGCAATGGTTGAGACAGGGCAGAATTTTGACTTCATTACGGTGGATGGTTCTGAGGGAGGAACAGGTGCAGCTCCGACCGAATTCTCCGA
>JAYNIS010000147.1:0-2719 GCA_038109325.1 Gammaproteobacteria bacterium
ACTCAGAACCTTTATCTCTTCCCGACACCATTACGCAAAGCTGGATACAAGAACAGCTCTCATTAATTTGGCTCCCCTTGCTCACTGGTTCTCTTTTGATCGGGATCAGCGCCGGATTACTCGGGCTTATTGGTCTTCGGCTGTGGTGGCGCTGGAAAGTAAACCATAATTGGAAAAAGCGCCGCCGGTCACCCAGACACCCTAAAAAACTCTCAGCTGGCTATGATGCAACTCAAACTGCTGATCTGTCTGAGCCGCAACACGTCGATCGTGAGTCACGATAACGAGACTCGTCTGCGTTTCTTTCGACAGATCAACCAACATCGTTAAGACTCGATCTGCCGTTGCCTCATCGAGGCTCCCTGTTGGTTCATCCATCAACAAAACCTTCGGATTACCAGCAAGAGCGCGGGCTATCGCGACGCGTTGTCGTTCGCCTCCGGATAACTCGCCCGGTCGATGACCCACTCGATGCCCGAGACCTACTTGCTCAAGAAGCTTATGCGCTAGCTGTTTTGATACCGTCACAGATTGACCGCCAAGCATGGCTGGCAACATAACATTCTCTTCTGCAGAAAATTCGGGCAGCAGATGATGAAACTGATACACCACGCCAATCGTTTGACGACGCAACGCCACCCGTTTGGCATCACTCAATCGGGTGATATCGGTTCCCTGCCAAACGACAGAACCCTGCTCAGGCAATAGTAAGCCCGCCAATATATTCATGAGGGTACTCTTACCGGAACCACTCCGCCCAATAAGTGCTATCCGCTGTCCTGGTTGAACAGAAAAGTTCACGTTCTCAAGCACCAGAACCAAGTTCTGACCCTCGCCGTAAGCGAAGCTCACGTTATGGAGTTCTAGCAATGAACTATCGCTCATGGTTCAAGACCTCTGCGGGGATAATGCGACTGGCTTTTAATGCGGGATAGAGCGTTGCAATCAACGATAAGCCGGTGCTTAAAGTAGTCACAAGGCCGACATCTGACCAGCGAAGCTCGGATGGCAAATCAGAAATAAAGTATGCACTCGGATTAAAGAGGTAAAACCCAAATACAGATTCCAAGAACGCGAGTATTTCAGTGATCGAGAGCGCAAGTGGAACACCCAAAATCACACCAAAGACCGTGCCCACGACACCGACGAGCGTTCCCTGCACAACAAACACGCCCATGATTCCAGCCGGTGACAGGCCGATGGTTTTTAAAATCGCAATATCAGCACGCTTATCGGTCACGACCATCACCAGCGTTGAGACGATGTTGAACGCGGCAACAGCGATAATCAAAGTGAGTAACAGAGCGATCATTGTTTTCTCAAGCTGGATCGCTTCGAATAGGTTGCCTTGGGTTCGTGTCCAGTCCTGGTAACGAATCGGCAGACCTAGGGACGTACTCACATCTTGAGCGATAGGCCGAATGAGTTGAGGCGCATCGAAAAGATTCTCAAATTGCAGACGAAGTGCAGCGATCCCCTCTCCGAGCTTAAATAAGCGCGCTGCATCTGACAGCTCAACAAAGGCCAGTTGATTATCTAACTGCGCTCCAACCTCAAAAATACCTGCGACTTGGAGTCGTTTGAGGCGCGGGGTAACCCCAGCAAGGCTGAGAGTCGCCTCGGGAATCAGAAGCGTTACCTGATCTCCAGGGATTACGCCAAGATTCGCAGCAACACCTGACCCCAAAATAATTGAAAACCTGCGTGCATTCAGATCAGTAAATTCACCTTGTGTCATATGCCCTGGGAGAATCGAGACTTGAGATTCTTTTACGGGATCAACTCCAAGAACTGCCACAGAGACGGTCCGCCCGTTAGCAACGAGAAGTCCTTCACCTTGATTCAAAGGTGCCACACCGACGATTGAGCGGTTGTTCAGGAGCTTCTCTGCGATGGGATCCAGATCCGTTCGCGCGTCTTCGAACTCAAGTAACGCATGAGGCACCGTACCGAGGATACGGGTTCGCAATTCACGATCGAACCCGTTGAGCACTGAAAGTACTAAAATAAGAACGGCAACACCTAGAGTTAATCCAGCCATTGAGACAGCGGATATAAACGAAATAAAATGGTTTCGACGCTTAGCGCGGGTGTACCGAAGACCAATACAAATAGATAACGGATTGAACATAACGCAAGTGTAACTGGCTTCATGCTACAGTTTCTAAAACTTTGAAGGATTTTTCATGAACGCACTGATTTTGGCCGTTGCCGCTCTTCTTTTCAGCCGCCTTGTTGCATCTGATCGTATTGAGCCCTATCGCCTACAAGTCATCAGCGTGATCGAAAAAGCGACAGACGCATTGCCGAATACCATACGTCTTCCTGTAATTGTGGGCGGCTCGGTCACGATTGGCGCCATCATCGCCTACATGCCATTAATAGGCACCGTGGTAACGTTTTGCGCACTGGCACTGATTATCGAATACGGGCGAGTAACAGAAGACTCCAACGCAATTTTGACAGAACTTCGCAGCGGTTCATTTTCACAAGCACAAATTAAGCTCACTGAGTTTTCAGGAACCGATGCGAGTCAACTTGATGAGAACGGTGTCGCACGAATTACCGTTGAATCGCAGGTCTTAAAGCTCGCTCAAAAAGTATTTATTCCACTTGCCTGGTTTGCTCTTGGTGGTCTCCCAGGAATTCTTCTCTACTGGACATCGACAGTGATCGCGCAGCGTCATGGATCTGGTGAAACATCCGAACGCTGGGTGTC
>JAYNIS010000148.1:0-2698 GCA_038109325.1 Gammaproteobacteria bacterium
ATCCGTGCAAACGGAAAATATGCTGCGATTAACGCGAAGTACTTCTCTGCTGATATTTACTAGTCAAGTGCGGGGGCAAAAGCCCCCGCTTCTTTCATGGAATCGCTAAGCAAACTCTCAATTGGTGCGTCTGGCTGGGGGGATGAATTACTCTTCGGTGCATTAATGACAGTCAGCTTAGCGGTTGCCTCGGTCATCATTGGGCTGGTCATTGGCGGCAAACTCGCCTTCTTCAAAATTCAACCTAACCGTGCACTTCGCGGACTCGCTCACGGCATGACACTCTTATTTCGAGGAACACCTGAATTTTTGGTGATTCTGGTGGTATTTTTTGGCCTCGATATCTTGATCAATGCGCTCTTAAAAGCTCTGTCAATCGATCTAACAATATCTACCCCCAAGTTCTGGGCTGGCGCACTCGGACTTGGCCTAATCTTTGGGGTTTATGCGTCAGAAGTTTTCAAGGGCGCCTATGTCGCCGTCTCCAAAGGCTTGATCGAAGCATCACGCGCGCTCGGACTCTCCCAAATACAAACGGTGAGACAAATCCACATTCCATTGATGTGGCGATATGCGTTACCGGGGCTAATGAATCTCTGGCTAGTCTTACTCAAGGATACATCGCTGGTTGCAGTTATTGCTTTTGATGAGCTCTTACGAACAGCTAAAGTTGCTGGCGAAACCGAGCGAGAGCCCTTTGTTTTCTTCCTAGCTGCTGGCGTTCTTTACCTTGCAATGACTTGGGTCAGTGACCGAGCCAAAGAGCGACTCGAGCACCGTGTCGCCTTAGTGGGGCGAAACTGATGATCGAAGAGTTGTTTAAATCGATTTACTTCTGGTTCAAAGGGTGGCATTACAACGTCGGGAAGTCGCTATGTGGACCAGTCGAATCGCTCCTTCCAGCATCCATCGGACCGCACTGTCCTCGGCTTGTTGATGGCTTCTTCACAACCTTCGAACTCGTTATGTTGGCATTAATTCTGGCTTTCCTGCTCGCCCGAACACTCGCAAAGCTTCTCACTCTGGGTCCTCGTATTATTTACAAGCCGATCACGAGCTATGTCTATGTGTTTCAAGGAACGCCGATCCTTATTCAGTTATGGTTGATCTACTACGGGCTAGCTCAGTTTGAATCCATCCGTGACTCAGCTGCATGGCTTTTCTTAGGAAGCGGCTGGTGGGTGGGGCTCATTGTTCTCACACTCAACTCAGCAGCCTATCAAACGAATATCATGATTGGTGCAATTCGCAATCTGCCACAAGGGCAGCTCGAAGGCGCTCAGTCCATTGGGCTAAACGCCCGTCAGACCTATCTGAAAATTTTGTTCCCGCAAGCCTTGCGAGCATCTTGGCCGGCACTTGCGAATGAAGGAATTCTATTGCTCAAAGCAAGTGCACTGGTCAGCACAATTACGGTTCTCGATTTGATGGGGCATGCGCGGACTGTATTCTCGCGGAGTTATGATTTATGGGTCTATGGCGGAGCCGCGATTCTCTACATTCTGTTAACCGCACTGATGACGCTGATCGCCCTTGGAATCCGGAGATACTGGTTTCAGAGTTTGCCATCAGACCCATGGTTTAAAGGACTATCACGCTAATCCTTAATTTCGGTATGCTGCCTTTGCCTCAGCCTCGTCAACTTCAAGGACTCCGCCCTTCGCAGCGTCGCGCTCATGTTGAACGATATCGCGTGCATCCCAAGGATAGTCAACCCACACATCCTCGATATCTTTGCCGACAAAGACATGTTTCACCGAATCTGGAAATTCTGCTTTTTTCGCTTTCAATTTGTTGTGCATTACGAAGACCCCAATCTCGGCCGGATCCTCTGCAAGCAATTCTTCAATGGCGAAGGCAAGCGTCGTGCGCTCATCATCGACTTCGTCGACTAACAACACGCGCTTCCCAGTAATCATATTATTCACGCCCTCGATCCACTGGATTTTGTGTGGTACATCAGAGGGTGGCTCGTCTGGATGATAACGGGCAAGCGAGATCGCTATTAGAGGTTTTTCAATATAGGTGCGTAAGATTCTTGCAGGAATAAATCCACCACCACCAATCGCTAGGATGACATCAAACCGAAAGTCGCTGGCAATGATTTTTCCAGCACCATCAGCAATGGTCTGGTGAAGATCAGCGTAGGAAAAACGTAGACGGGTGCTCATGTGCTCTATCCTGACAAAAGGTTAGTTTATCACTGAGAAGTCGCAATATTCGACTGAGAAATCGAATCGCTGATTTAGCCTAAGCTCTCCACTAGTTGAGTGACTCGGTCACGCTCACACACGAGATAAGCTTTGCGATCTTCGTGGGTTTCTCAGGTTGGCTGAAAGGCGATCAGCCAATCGGCTACACGCTGCAGCTCGTCATCAATCTGTTGCTGCATGGTTCCCGACACTGCGTTGCGAGTTTTTTACAAGAGTATCGGTTACAAGCTTCAACTCACTCATTTGGTATGTAATTTCCCCGAACCATTTTTCTTCAATTTTCGACTTACTCTCGGGTAAACACATCGAAACAATGGATCCAACAACCAGTGCAAGGCCAAGAATTATCCCCATTCGGCGAATCCACATTGTTTGTCCTCTTACCTAATTCAAGAAGTGCGGTACACTACCGGCAAATCATCCCACAACAAATTGGAAATCATTTCTATGTCGAATGACCTCCGTGAAGCGGCCCTCCGGTATCA
>JAYNIS010000149.1:0-2590 GCA_038109325.1 Gammaproteobacteria bacterium
ATGGGCCGTCGATAGATAACGCCCGTCGCGATTGCAAACAAGCCAAATCCGTAGAGCAGACCAACCGGGTCGACGCCAACCACAACGATTAAACCCAAAGCTAACGGCAAAAAAGTACCGAGATCCGCGAACGCAGACGAGAACTCTCTTAGTGGCAACAGTTTTTGCATCAAATCTGACTCGTAATTCGATCAACTACTTTCTTGTCTTTTTATGGTTATTGCAATTCATGTTGCAATCCCAGGATAATACGATAAATTTTCAAAATATGAAAAAAATGCATAATTATGCTTATTGAAGCGTTTACTGAAGCCTTGGGCTTAATTACCTCGGCCGACGCCGACCTCTATGAGATCTTGTGGCTGTCGGTCAAGGTGAGCTTGACCGCCCTTGCGATCGCCAGCCTGCTCGCGATGCCATTAGGCACGATGCTAGCGATCGGTGAGTTCAGAGGGAAACGCGCGGTCATCACTTTTTTTACGGCCATGATGGGGCTTCCCCCGGTCGTGGTTGGCCTATTCGTGTACCTCATGCTGTCCCGTTCTGGCCCCCTAGGCGTCCTTGAGCTGTTATACACACCGACCGCGATGGTCATCGCACAGGTCATCCTGATCCTGCCCATCGTCACGTCGCTGACGTATCAGGTTATTGAGGAGCTCAACCGAGAGTATCGAGACCTCTTCTTCAGTCTCCGCGTCGCTCAAGGAAGAGCGATCTTTGCGTACCTATGGGACGCTCGGTACTCGTTACTCACGACCGTCCTCGCCGGATTCGGCCGGGCGATCTCTGAGGTCGGGGCGGTCATGATCGTCGGTGGGAATATCAATCACCTGACACGAATCATGACCACCGCGATCGCGCTCGAGACATCCAAGGGTGAGCTCGCGCTAGCTCTCGCTCTTGGAATCGTCTTGCTAACCGTCGCCCTCTTGGTCAACGCCTTCGTCATGGTTGTCAAAACGTTCGCGATGGAGAAAGGTTATGTCTGACACACCACTGATCGAGGTCACGAACCTATGTTTGAGGCTCAACAACACGGATCTGTTGAACTCAATTTCGGTATCCTCTAAAACCCGTGGCGTGACCATGGTGATGGGGCCAAACGGCGCTGGTAAGAGTCTGTTTTTGAAGTGCCTACACGGACTCATCCAACCAACCTTTGGTTCGATTAAAGTGTGCGGCGAAAACGTTCAGGGGCCATCAAACGATCAGGCGATGGTTTTTCAGAAACCGGTGCTGTTGAGACGTAGCGTTCTTGAGAATTTAGCGTTCGCAGCCCCCCAGGGGACAGAGCTAGGGGCGATTAATAACGCACTCGCTACCGCACACCTGGGCGACAAACGAGACCTTCCCGCCAGGCTCCTGTCGGGTGGAGAGCAACAACGCTTGGCCGTCGTGCGGGCATTGCTTAGGAATCCCAAGCTTCTTGTTCTAGACGAGCCGACGGCGAGTCTTGACCCAGCGTCCGTTCAAATTATCGAGGGACTGATTCGAGACTTTACCGAACTCGGGGGAAAAACCATCTTCATTTCACACGATCTCGGTCAAGCGAAGCGGCTTGGCTCGGAAATCATTTTTTTACACAAAGGGAGAGTTGTCGAACACTCCGACGCAGATATCTTCTTCAGAAACCCGGCGAGCAAAGAAGCGAAAGCCTACCTCAACGGACAACTGATCATTTAATACCATCAATATAAGGAAATAGATCATGAAAATTTTAAGAACCAGACAACTAATTCATCTCCTCATCAGCACCGTCATCGGTACCAACGCGGCTTTCGCCGAGACAGTCATCCTTCAATCCACAACCTCAACGAAAAACTCAGGCTTCTACGATTACATTCTCCCATTGATCGAGAAGGACACAGGGGTTACCGCAAATGTGGTCGCTGTTGGTACGGGTCAGGCTATTAAAAATGCCCAACGGTGCGACGGAGACGTGCTTCTTGTACACGCGAAAACCTCAGAAGAGAAATTTGTGAAAGAAGGTTTTGGAGTCAAACGCTCCGACTTAATGTACAACGATTTTGTGATTGTTGGGCCTGCAAACGATCCGGCAGGTATCCATGGTTCTAATGACGTATCAAGTGCACTCAGAACGATTGCCTCAAAACAATCTTTATTCGCGTCGCGAGGTGACGACTCCGGTACCCATAAAGCAGAATTGAGACTTTGGAAGTCGGTCGAAACTGACCCAACGAAGGCCTCAGGAAAGTGGTACCTAGAGACAGGCTCAGGGATGGGATCAACCCTAAACATTGCGGTTGGCAAGGGTGCATACGTTCTGAGCGATCGGGCAACGTGGATCAAATTTGCTAACAAACAAGACTTCAAGATTCACGTTCAGGGTGACAAGAGACTTTTCAATCAATACGGAGTCATCTTGGTGAGTCCCGCCAAATGTCCAAGCGTGAAGGCCGCAGCTGGGCAGGCATTAATTGACTGGCTTCTATCGCCAACAGGTCAGTCTGCGATCGCGTCCTACAAGGTAAACGGTAATCAGCTATTCTTCCCTAACGGTAACTAGTAAGCAAAACAGCAAGGAAGAGCATGTCTAACCAAGTGATCATGGCCGCGGGTTGCATGCTCC
>JAYNIS010000150.1:0-2586 GCA_038109325.1 Gammaproteobacteria bacterium
GAAAAAATGCTTGTTGCTCAAGGTCTTCGCGTTAAATCCGATTTGCGCAATGAGAAGATCGGCTATAAAATCCGCCACCACACTTTACAGCGGGTCCCTTATTTACTTGTGATCGGCGACAAAGAAGTGGAAAACCAGCAGGTGGCTGTGCGGACCCGCTCAGGGGAAGATTTGGGTGCAATGAGCTTACAAGCCTTTGCAGACAAGCTTCACAGTGAGATCGGGATGCGCGGTCGTTTTGATATTGAATCGGAGACAGAGTAATCAGCAGAGCACAACCCAAAGGTGCGCCGGGTGAAAAGCGCACGCTGATCAATGAAGAAATTCGCGCGCCTAAAGTGCGTTTGATCGGACCAACAGGTGAACAAATCGGTGTTGTTAACACGAATGACGCGCTTGTTGCCGCTCGTGAGAATGATCTTGATCTTGTGTTGATTGCGGAGTCTTCAGATCCTCCGGTTGCGAAAATCATGGATTTTGGTAAGCGGTTGTACGAAGAGAAGAAAGCGAAAGCAGCTGCGAAGAAGAAGCAGCACCAACTGCAGGTTAAAGAAATTAAGTTTCGTCCGGGAACGGACGTTGGAGACTATCAGGTCAAACTGCGCAACCTGGTGCGTTTCCTCGAGGACGGCGATAAGGCCAAGGTAACCATCCGGTTCCGCGGTCGTGAAATGGCCCACCAAGAACTCGGCATGCAAATGCTCGAGCGTTTGGAAAAGGACCTCGAAGAGCATGGAGTCGTCGAAGCGCGCCCTAAATTAGAGGGCCGTCAGATGATCATGGTCTTCGCGCCGAAAAAGAAGTGAGAGCAATACGCTCTAATGCGGAGTGAAAAGGAAATATGCCAAAACTCAAAAGTAACTCAGGCGCTCTAAAGCGTTTTAAGCCGACTGCAAAGGGCTTCAAGCACAAGCAGTCTTTCCGTAGCCACATTCTGACGAAGAAGAGTACGAAGCGTAAGCGTCACTTGCGCGGTACGCTGATGGTCGCAGCTTCTGATATCAAGCTGATCCATCGCATGCTTCCAGGTGTACGGTAATAGGAGAGACCCATGCCAAGAGTTAAACGCGGTGTAACCGCACGTGCTAGTCACAAGAAAGTTCTGAAGCAGGCGAAAGGTTACTACGGTGCCCGTTCACGTGTGTTTCGTGTTGCTAAACAAGCTGTAATCAAAGCGGGTCAGTATGCATACCGTGACCGCCGTCAGAGAAAGCGTCAGTTCCGTGCTCTCTGGATTGCTCGTATTAACGCCGGTGCGCGCGAATGCGGTTTGAGCTACAGCCGTTTCATCGATGGTCTGAAGAAGGCCAATATTGAAATGGATCGTCGTGTACTCGCAGATCTTGCGATGAACGAGAAGGTTGCATTTGCTGCACTCGCAGAGCAAGCAAAGCAAGCGCTCGAACAGGCGAACGCTTAATTTCAAACCTTCAGGGTGACTGAAGGGAAGGCCGCCTGGACAACCTCCTCGCGGCCTTTTTTATGCTGTTGGACTCCAAATGGACAATTTACAGAGTATTCAAGACGAAGCCTTGGCGTTAATCGAATCTGCGGATTCTCTAACGCACCTTGACGATGTTCGCGTGAAATTCCTCGGTAAGAAGGGATTGATCAGTGCTCAGATGAAGACACTGGGTCAACTGTCTGCTGAAGAACGGCCAGAAGCTGGCGCGAAGATCAACGCGGTCCGTGACCGTGTGACAGAAGCGCTTGAGGCCAAGAAGACAACCCTTGAAGTCGAGGCTGAAACCCAGAGTTTGTTGCGTGACGCGGTGGATGTGACGATGCCTGGCCGTCCGCACGAAATCGGAGGGTTGCATCCGGTTACTCGCACACTTGATCGATTGAATCGACTGTTTGCGAGTCTTGGTTATACCGTCGCGACGGGTCCTGAGATTGAAGATGATTGGCATAACTTTGAAGCCCTGAATATCCCATCGCATCACCCCGCGCGAGCAATGCACGACACCTTCTATTTTGATGATGGTCGGGTCTTGAGAACACATACCTCGCCTGTGCAGATTCGGACCATGGTGAGTGAAGAACCTCCAATCCGCATCGTGGCACCAGGGCGTGTCTATCGTTGCGATAGTGATTTAACGCATACTCCGATGTTTCATCAGATCGAAGGCTTGGTGGTCGATCGCGATATCAGCTTTGCTGATCTGAAAGGCACGATCATCACCTTCTTGAACCGCTTTTTTGAAGCAGATCTCGATGTTCGTTTCAGACCGAGCTATTTCCCATTCACCGAACCATCAGCTGAAGTCGATGTCCAATGCGTGATGTGTGAAGGCTCAGGATGTCGTGTGTGTTCGCACACTGGGTGGCTTGAGGTCATGGGATGCGGCATGGTGCACCCGAAAGTATTCGAACAAACAGGTGTCGATACCTCTGTATACACAGGCTTTGCATTTGGTATGGGTATTGAGCGTTTAGCGATGCTTCGATACGGAATTGGTGATCTTCGCCTGTTCTATGAAAACGATCTGCAGTTCCTCAACCAGTTTCACGGATAGACATGAAAGCAAGTATCTCTTGGCTTAAGAGCCTATGCCCGACTGATTTATCGGTCGATGAAATTGT
>JAYNIS010000151.1:0-2583 GCA_038109325.1 Gammaproteobacteria bacterium
CCTTCCATTCGAACACCTTCGGCGTGGTCTCCCACTCCCAGACGAACTCATCGGCGCAATGAAAGTTAACATCAAAGTGATGGTCATAGCCCTCGCCTTCGATTACGAAAGCAACTTCTTCCGACAAGTGGCGGCTCGTGCCCGTCGCTTTGCCGGACTCAATGAACTGCATGTAGAGATCTAGGCAACACTCTTTGGTGTTCATTTCTTCACGGATGATGTGCTTTATGAGACCGTCAGCCGACCGCTCCATCGGCATCTCGTCGGACTTCACGATATTTTTACGGGTCACATATTCTTTACGGAACTCTTTGGACGCCTCCAGTGCCTGGCTATAGAAATCAACGGACATGGCGTCATTCTTTGCCCGAGCTCTCTCGGTTGGATCAACAAACATATAGAAACTCCTAATTAAATCGAGGTTGGTGGCGCGTAATCTTCGTGGCCCGGTACCGGGGTCTTCGGCGGATACTCAACCATCTTCTGGAAGATCATATGCATGAAGAGGAACAGTGGCTTCGCTTTCATAATAAGAACGATACCTTCCTCATCTGGATCATCGTTGAAGTGCTGGTGGACACAGCCGTTTTCGACAATCAGCGCGTCCCCCGCTTCCCAGTCGATCCGACGCCCGTCATGGACGTCGTGGCCCTTCCCCTTCAGAACGAAAAAGACTGCAGAGTTCATATGACCATGCTTCTGGCCATAGCCACCAGGCGCGTATACGTCGATATGCGTCTCGATAGACTGAGCGACCTTAGCGGCTTGCGGGTTGATAACCTTTTTACCGAAGTTTTGTGGCCCACCTTTCCATTTCATGTCGGGCGTACGGTAGACCCGCGGCTGATTAAACAGCTCCGACATCAGTTCTCCATAGGTACCCTCGAGCGCCCTCACGAAAACTCGTTTCTTCTGCCACCGTTCCCAGACGACTTCTCCGTCGGAACCACCAGCCACCAAGTCAGTTTTTTCAGACATACAGTTCTCCTAGTTAGCGTGCAGAGTCTAAGGTATCTCGGCCCACAACTCTGCTAACAAATGACACCTGGGCCCATAACAAAATCTTTTCACTTTGGGAGTGAAGGTTAATCGATTAAAGAGTATACCTAGTAAACAGATTTAACTTTAGAAACTGCCAAACTATAAAAACCATGAGTGTTAAAGAGCCGAAGAAAAAGCGGTCAAAAAAAAGAACGATCGAGCTAGCCGCTTACTCTGCCTTCTGTATTTTCGGCGCCTACTATTGTTACCACCTAAAGGGTCAAGACGGTTTCCTTGCAGCTCTCGCGGTACAAGAGGAAATGCTCCTGGGGATGCTGCCCCGAATTACCATGGCGCTCGGCGTAGCATCATTGTTGTGGGTGTTGCTAGACCCAGAGAAACTTAAAAAAACGATTCAGAAACGCAGAGGCTGGGTAAAGGTCGTCTACGCGACGATACTTGGAGCGGTGACGCCCGGCGGACCGTCCAGCTCGTTCTCGATTCTCAATATGTTTCTGAACAGCGGGCTAGGTTACTTGATCGGTATCACATACATCACCGCCTGGTCCATGCTAGGAGTCCAACGGATCTTGATATGGGATATCCCGTTAATGGGAACGGAGCAGGCGGGGCTCCGTTTTATCTCAGGTTTCTGGTTACCTGCGTTCGCGGGACTTTTCGCTGCCTGGGTCTTTGGTAAGTATGAGGACGAAAAGCGACCATGCTAAGTCCATCGCTGCTGCTACTGGTCGCGCTGCTGCTGATTCTGGGGTACACGGCAAAACGGCGGAATGATGGGTCTGTTGGACGTGCCTACGAACGTTTCAAACAACAAATCGCGCAGTTTCTACCGCGAATGATCTTGGTGGTCATTGGCACGGGCTTCCTTCTGCAGATTATCCCATCCGAAGTGATATCAACGCACCTAGGTAAGGACGCGGGATGGGTACCAATATTTTACGGCGGATTCGCTGGGATGCTGGTCCCCGCGGGACCGGCCGTCGCGTTTACCACCGCTGCAACCTTAGCGGGTTCCGGTGCGGCTCCGGCGGCTTTAGTGGCATTCATCACCGCCTGGTGTATCTTCGCGATCCATAGAATTCTTATCTATGAAACTCATCTAGCGGGCCCTCGCTTTCTGATGATTCGATGTATAGTCGCCGCACCGATACCGTTCGTTGCCGGGTTCGTAACACACTTAATGACCAACTTTTAGAGGAAATGACATGGAACTCAAAGCCCACCTCTCGATACCAAACTCTCCAAAAGGATGCCTCGTAATCGTCCACGAAAATCGGGGCCTAGATGACCATATACGTGACGTGGCAAATCGGTTCGCAAATGAAGGTTTTGCCGTGGCCGCGCCAGACTACCTCTCCCCGGTCGGCGGTTCGGTTGCAGACGTCGACACAAATATCGCAAACATCAAGGACGTGTCACGTGAGCAGGTTACTGAGATCAGTCGGTATTGGCTCGACAGCCTGACGAAACTCACAAAAATCGACAATCAGTCGATACTTGGTTTCTGCTGGGGCGGTGGTGTCGTGAACCATTGCGCGACTCAAATCAACGAGCTAAAAAAGGCCGTCATGTTTTACGGGA
>JAYNIS010000152.1:0-2579 GCA_038109325.1 Gammaproteobacteria bacterium
GTTTATTGCAGTTCCAGCATGGAATACCTTGGTGTCTTGAATATCCTGACCTAGGTTGATGGCCGCTCCTTTTGGATAGTCGCCAGGGTAGCCGGGTGCCGCCATCACAACGCCCAGCGCAGCGCGCGAATCCCATAGTGCGATTTGATCTATCAAGCTTCCATGGCAGGCTGCTTCGATCAGATCGAGTAGATCGCTTTTCAAGCGGAACAGAATCGGTTGTGTCTCAGGATCGCCAAAGCGGCAGTTGTATTCGAGTACTTTCGGTGTGCCATCAGCAGTGACCATGATGCCGGCATACAAGAATCCACGGTATCTAAGACCATCTGCAGCAAGGCCATGGATCGTCGGTTGGATCACTTCCGACATAATCCGGTGATGGCACATTTGGTCAACAACAGGCGCAGGGGAATATGCTCCCATGCCACCAGTGTTTGGACCGGTATCCCCGTCATAGGCTGCTTTATGATCTTGTGACGATGCAAGTGGAAGGACGTCTGTCCCATCTACCATCACAATGAAGCTCGCTTCTTCACCGGTTAAGAATTCTTCAATCACGACTCGGCTTCCTGCATCGCCGAACTGATTGCCTTGCAGCATGTCTTTCACAGCAGATTTCGCTTCATCCAAGGTTTCTGCAAGGATCACGCCTTTACCCGCTGCCAAGCCGTCGGCTTTAACAACAATTGGGGCGCCGACTTCATCGAGATAGGCCAGCGCTTGATCGACATCGGTAAAGGTGCCATAGGCTGCTGTCGGAATATTGTGGCGCTTTAAAAATTCTTTGGTGAACGCTTTGGATCCTTCAAGTTGCGCGCAATCAGCACGTGGGCCGAAGCAACGAAGGCCTTTTGCTTCAAAGCGGTTGACCACGCCGTCGACAAGAGGGGCTTCGGGGCCGACAACGGTGTAGTCAATCGCGTTGCTTTCTGCGAATGCAACCAGTCCATCCAGATCGGAGACAGACAGATCAACATTGGTGACGTTATCTTCAAGAGCGGTACCAGCATTTCCCGGTGCGACAAAAACTTGTGTTACGCGAGGAGATTGCGCGAGTTTCCAAGCAAGAGCGTGTTCGCGGCCACCGCCGCCAATAACAAGAATTTTCATTATCAATCCTTAATGTCGGAAGTGACGCATTCCGGTGAAGACCATTGCAATACCATGTTCATTGGCAGCCTCGATGACCTCGTCATCACGAATGGATCCGCCAGGCTGAATCACTGCCGAGATTCCGGCTTCTGCGGCTGCATCAATGCCATCTCTAAACGGGAAAAATGCGTCAGATGCCATGACGCTGCCGGCTACTTCTAGATTGGCCTCTTGTGCCTTAATCGCAGCAATTCGTGCTGAATACACACGGCTCATCTGGCCCGCGCCCACGCCAATCGTTTGGTTATTTTTCGCGTAGATAATCGCATTGGATTTCACAAATTTGGCGACCTTCCATGCAAACAAGAGGTCTGCCATTTGTGCTGCCGTTGGTTTGGTATCTGTGACACAAGTGAGTTCTGATTCTGTTCTCGATCCTGTATCAGTGTCTTGAATCAGAAGTCCACCCTGAACCCTACGATAATCTGGCTGTACAGAGGTTTGTTCGAGTGAACCAACAGTCAGTAACCGAACAGAAGGCTTTTTCTCGAAGAGTTCAACAACGCCGGGTTCAACGCCTGGGGCGATAATGACCTCCACGAACTGGCGCTCTAAGATACTATCCGCTGTTTTCGCGTCGAGTGAGCGGTTGAAGGCGATGATTCCACCAAATGCGCTGGTTGGGTCTGTCTCAAATGCTTTTTCATAAGCATCAAGAATCGATCCTTCGACTGCTACACCACATGGGTTTGCATGTTTCACGATAACGCATGCAGGTGCATCAAACTGGCGAACACATTCAAGAGCAGCATCTGTGTCTGCGATGTTGTTAAAGGAGAGAGCTTTTCCTGCGAGCTGGCGAGATGTACCCACAGATGATCCACTGACGCTTGGATCGCGATAAAATGCGGCCGACTGGTGTGGGTTTTCCCCATAACGCAATACTGAGTCGCGCTCGAAGTGCATAAATAGTCTTTCTGGGTATTGAGCCGTTTCGTTGTCGCGCCCCAAATAATTGGCAATCGCTCCGTCATACTCAGCAGTATGCTGGAAGGCAGCTTTAGCGAGTTGCTTTCGAGTCTCAAATGAGAGCCCGCCTGCTTGGAGTTCAGATAACACCGTTTGATATTGAAGTGGTGACGTCACAATACCGACAAATTGATGATTCTTGGCGGCTGAACGAACCATCGCTGGGCCGCCGATATCGATGTTCTCGATAGCGTCTTCATGAGTTTTATCAGGGTTCGCAATCGTTTCTCGAAATGGGTAGAGGTTTACACAAACAAGATCGATTGCTTCGATTCCATGCTCTGCCATGACAGCTTGGTCTTGGTCACGACGACCGAGTATTCCGCCATGAATTTTCGGATGAAGGGTTTTGACGCGACCACCCATCATTTCAGGGAATTCAGTCACAGAGGACACTTCGATCGCCGGTAGGCCTGCGTCTTGAAGCGCACGGAATGTGCCGCCAGTGGATACCAACT
>JAYNIS010000153.1:0-2577 GCA_038109325.1 Gammaproteobacteria bacterium
ACAGTCATTGCACCATACTGAAAGAGCGTCGACAAAATCAGCTCACCAAATACGGCGAGGCCAGCCGCACAGGGAAGCCCCAACACTAAAACCACCCAAATCGCCCAACTTTGGGTTTGACGCGATGCGTTAACGTCATCTTGGGCAAATTCACGAGACAGCTTCGGGAGAATGACAGTTGAAACAGCTATCGCAATGACACCGAGAGGAAGCTCCATCAGGCGGTCGGAGTAGTACAGCCATGACACAGATCCAGACACCAAAAGCGATGCCAACACCGTATCAAGCAACAAATTGATTTGACTCACAGAGACACCAAACAGTGCTGGAACCATGAGTTTCAAGATTTTTGAAACCCCAGGGTGATCGGCTTGTAATGATGGTTTGGGAAGTAATCCCGCTGCCATCAGTGGCGGAATCTGTATGAAAAGCTGGATAAAACCTGCAATCCCAACGCCGATCGCAAGCCCCATCACAGCTGGAGAGACAAGTGGCACCAAAAACAATGCACTTCCGATTAGTGACAGATTAAGAAAAATTGGAGTTGCAGCAGGTATAGCGAATCGGCCGACACTATTCAAAATACCGCCAGCAAATGCAACAAAGCAAATAAACCCGAGATAGGGGAAGGTCCATCGCAGAAGATCAGCGGTCAAAGTGAGTTTGCCTGGATCATCAGAAAATCCAGGGGCAAATAGCATCGCAATCCACGGGGCCAAAAGAACACCGATCACACTGATTGCAATCAAGATCAACCCAAAGCGCCCAGCGACTTGATCAATCAGCCGTTTAACCGACTCTTCACCTTCTTTTTCTCGCGTTTCAGAAAACACAGGAACAAATGCCTGTGCAAAGGCACCTTCACCAAACAAGCGACGAAGAAAGTTCGGAATTTTAAAGGCAACAAAAAAGGCGTCAGCTCCAGCAGATGCACCAACAGAGTTTGCTAAGACAATGTCTCTCACTAAGCCAAGCACGCGAGAACCAAGCGTCCAACCGCCAACTGTCATTCCAGATCGAACCATCTTTTCTGTCGTCACGCTTTCCTATCCTTGACCTCTGGTTCCATTTTCGGTACATTCCCGCGCCTTGAATTTCCAGTTATTTCAACTGGTTCGAAGTTTAGTGTAAGGGAGCAACCCCGGTGGCAAATAGTCCCCAGGCGCGTAAGCGCGCAAAGCAGGCGGATGTCCGTCGCAATCATAACGCCAGCCTGCGTTCACGGGCTCGCACATATGTTAAGAAAACACTGGCAGCAATTGCGACCGGTGAACAACAGGCTGCAACGGATGCTTTCCGTGAAACTGCACCGATTCTTGATAGCATGGTCACTAAAGGCATCTACAAGAAGAACAAGTGCGCTCGCATTAAGAGCCGCCTGAACGCGAAAATCAAAGCAATCGCGTCTTAACACAGACACAGGCGCTGGATTACACCAGCGCCATATTGTCTCGATGCACTAACGCATCACCCTCCAACAGCAACTGGTTTTCTTTCAGTTGAGTTGTCGTTTTTCCGAACATCTGTACTGCTTGGCTCGAACCGTAGTTCACAAGGCCAGTGGCTAGTCGCTCGCCATTTGATGTCTCAATCGCAACAATATCACCGCGATCAAACACACCTCTAACTTCAGTCACACCAACAGGCAATAAGCTTCGACCTTTTGCTTTTAGAGCCTCTGCGGCCCCGGCATCAACCACAAGAACGCCCCGCGTTTTTTTATGTGACGCCAACCAACGTTTTCTCGCTGCCTGCGGTTTTAAGTCTGGATATAACAAGGAACCCACTGATTCACCCGCACGTAGTTGTTCAAGCACACCATCAACCCGACCATTGGCAATCACAGTCATGGCTCCCGAGCGCGCAGCTTGCTGCGCCGCCACGATCTTGGTGTACATGCCACCACTCCCCAACGCGCCACCGTTTTTGCCAGCCATGGACAAAAGATCATCATCTAACGCACGGGCCTCTGGAATCAACGCTGCATCAGCATGGAATCGCGGATCTTTATCAAAGAAACCGTCTTGATCTGTCAGAATAACCAAGACATCCGCTTCAAGAAGGTTAGTCGCGAGCGCACCGAGTGAATCGTTGTCACCAAATCGAATTTCGTCGGTTGCGACGGTATCGTTTTCGTTGACGACCGGGATCACGCCAAATTCATTCAGTGTTTTGAGCGTGTCACGAGCATTCAGATAACGCTTACGATCAGCGAGATCTTCGTGAGTAAATAGCACCTGAGCGGTCTCACGACCACAGGCCGCAAAGCAGCTCTGCCATGCTTGTACAAGACCCATTTGCCCAATCGCCGCAGCCGCTTGGAGCATCGGAAGTTGTTGTGGGCGCTTATCAATCTTGAGTGTCTTTAAGCCGACCGCGATGGCACCTGATGACACCAAACATAACTCAACGCCGTCATCGATCAATGCAGACATCTGCTGAACCCAGGCCTGCATTCTCGATAGATCAAGACCCTGGCCATCGTTTGTCAGCAGTGCACTGCCGATCTTAACGACCCAGCGTTTCCCTGATTTGAGTTTGGTGCGTTCAGTCACGAACTACAATGACCTCCATTTC
>JAYNIS010000154.1:0-2576 GCA_038109325.1 Gammaproteobacteria bacterium
GTCGGTAATTTCATCGCTTTTGCTTCGATTCGCTCGACGACTTTGTTCAGTGTGCTGGACTGGCTCAGAAGCTCTCCCATAGCAAACAATCCGATCAGCACCGGAACAAAGTGGATTCCTTCGTCGAGATCTGGGATATCCCACGTGAAGCGTTCGACACCGGTAGTTAGATGAATACCAACAGTCGCCAAGAGGACACCCACCGCGCCCGCGATAAGATTTCTTAGGGAACTCTTCCCAGTCATTGACGCTAGCATCGACAGCGCAAAGACCGCTAAAGCAAAATATTCGGGGGGACGGAACTCGAGCGCGACGGCGGCTAAGGTTGGAGCGGCAACGATAAATACGATCAGACTGATGATGCCACCCGAAACGGAGGCAACCGTTGCAAGGCCCAGGGCGCGCCCGGGCTCTCCGCGTTTTGCCATTGGGTAACCGTCGAGGGCAGTCGCTACGGCGGGTGGTGCGCCGGGTGCGTTAATCAAGATCGCTGTAATAGACCCACCGAAAGTACCCGCACAATACAACGCGGCCATCATGGCAATCGCAGGTATGGGTTCTAGCTGAATGGTAAACGGGGTCAGTAGAGCAATAGCCATCGGCGAGCTGAGACCTGGTAGGGCCCCTACTAGGACACCGATAAGTACGCCCAAGGTGATTAGTATGATGTTATCGAACTCGAGTAAGAGCGAGAAGCCTTCAATGATTGCGTCCATCAGAACTGAACCTTCTAATTTTTATATAGCGATACCAAAAATTCCTGAGTCAAAGTAGACCTTCAGGACTTTTGAAAATACGAGAGAGACCACCACCGGGAAAATCCCAGCAAACAGTAATATCGGGGTTAATTTCCGGTAACCCCAGAGTCGCGGCATGACCAGGCATATAGTGACCATTGTCAATAACATGCCCAGATAAGGCGATGCGAGGACCACAGCGATAAGAAAAGCAATAGTCATCTTTGTCAGAGGGTGAACTGACTCACTTCTGTCCTTATCTATATCCTTTCCTTTCTTCGTCAGAAGAATATGCTCAAACGGCATTAAGCAGGTCAGCCCAGCGATAATCCAAAGTAACAGCTGAGGATACATAGCCGGCTGGATATTCTGGGCGAAAAGTGGCGACACCTCATCGAACTGTGTCGTTTCGTAAAACAGGTACCCGACGCCTACTAATATGATCGCACTGACAGCCAGATCAACGGGATGGACGAGCCCGTGGGCTCGCTCATCACTTGTCGACGGAGCTGTTGAGTTTTGTTTAGTCATCAACGCACTCCGTAACTGTTACTTAATGATGCCTAACTCTTTAAGAGCCTCGGCAGCTAGTTGATACTCTTCTTTGAGGTGCTTATCCCAAACAGCAGTGCCAGCGACACTTGACTCAACTTTCAGACCAGCCGTGGCCAAGTAGTTTGCGAATACTTCGTGAGACATTGCCTTTACCAACCCTTTTGAAAGTTGATCAACTTTGTCCTTTGGTGTTTTGGCTAGCACCGCATAGCCTCGCGTTGTTGAGGTTTTGACGTTGTATCCCATCTCATAAGTTGTGCGGATATCGGCATAGTCTGGTAAACGATTCTCAGCTAAAAGAACGAGCGCTCTGACGGATCCGTCGGCCAATAGCGTTGTTGCTTCACTGACGTTTGGTAGTGTTGCATCAATCGCGCCTGACAACAGAGCCTGAAGCATCTCACCACCAGATCCGAATGGAACAACCTTAAATTTGATACCTGCAGCCTTCGCCAGTTGTGCCAATCCGATATGCTCAGTACCTCCTATTTGGGCCACACCAAAATTCAGGGTGCGTTTCTTTGATGCTGCTACTAGGTCCTCGAGTGTTTTTGATTCACTCTTCGCGCCAACAACCAAGAACGTGGGATCGTCCATCGCGCGAGCGATACCAACAATGTCGTCGATCTTCATGTCTGACTTACCCTGCGCCATCGTATAGAGGTGGGACTGGGTCAGTGCCATTATGGTGCATCCATCGGCGGGCTTAGACAGAACGTAGTTCTGAGCCTTAGCCCCAGACCCGCCACGCTTGCTGATCACAAACATGTCCTGGTCGAGCGTGCGACGCGAGCGAATCATCATCATCCGAGCGGTAACGTCAGTACCCCCACCATACGACGAGTGGATGACGACTTCGATAGGCTTATCACAAACCGGTGGATCTTTCTTTTTGTCGCCATGGGAGGCGGCAAACGCTGTCGACGACAACGCGAACGTTGCGCAGACCGCAAAGGTAGTCTTCTTGAGAGTATTCATAGGAATCATCTTGTTCCCCTTTATTATTGATTTAAGTTCGAACTAAAGGCATCTCGGATACCTTGGCCTAGGGTTACGAAAGCGGTGTATATTGTCAACACAATCTGTGATCTTTGTTTTAAAAACCCGATAGAATTTTTATACACAGGGTAGATCGCTAAAATTTTTGTTAACAATTTAGGTGCTTTAGATGAATGACCAGCAAACGCTGACTATCCTGCCTGGTGTCTATGACGGGCTGGGTGCGTCAATCGCGAGACACGTGGGCGCCGAGGCAGTCTACGCCAGTGGGGGCGCTATCGCGCG
>JAYNIS010000155.1:0-2564 GCA_038109325.1 Gammaproteobacteria bacterium
GCTTGTTGATTGACAGACCGGACTCCCCACACAGCGATCGAATTGATTCGAGTAACATCTGGTCGTGACGACCATCGATTGCATTGTAGGCTATCCATGTTGATCCGACTTCGATGCCAACAGACAGCCGATCGCGCGAAGCATCAAGAAATAAACGACTCATGTTGTGGCAGTCTCAAACTCAGGTTTCCATTCAAACAATCACTCGCTCCATACGAGCTCCAAGGCGCGTTAAACACTCATACCCAATTGTATTCGCTTTTGTGGCAACCGTATCAACGGAAATTTGAGGCCCCATGATTTCGACCCACATCCCCTCGTTAACACTTGCGAGCGAACTGACATCAACTGTGATCAAATCCATGCTCACCCGGCCAACAATCGGGCAAGACTGTCCCTCCACAAACACCTCACCTCTGCCACTCAATGCACGCAGATAACCGTCGGCATAACCAAGCCCAATCGTCGCCAGTCTGTGGTCACGAGGCGCAACATAAGACCCACCATAGCCAACGGTCTCGCCTTGACGTACTTGCTGTAACTCAACCACTTGAGCCTGCCAGGTGACCACCGCCTCAAACCCTTTGGGATCGCTCGGATCTGGCGAGCCTCCATAGAGCCCTATGCCAGGCCTGACGAGATCATAATGATAAGGCGCACCAAGCAATACCCCAGCGGTATTTGCGAGTGAACTTGGTGGGCAGAGTGATCCAAGATTCGAACGAACCGAGTCAAATAAGAGCCGTTGTTGCTCACTATCCGGCCGTAGAGGCTCATCAGCTGATGCTAAATGACTCATTAAAAGTGATGGCTGACACTGTGACACGACCTCAAGAAGCTGATCATGGTGATATTGAGGGACGCCCAATCGCCGCATTCCAGTATCCACGTGAACCGCAGGCCTTAATGCTGCGACGCCTGGAAGGTGCACATCCTCCAGCGTGTTTAATACAGGCCGAATCTTGGATGCTGCCGCAGCCGCGAACTCAGACGCTTTAAAGCCATGAAAGACATAAATGATTGCCTCTGGAATCACCGACTTCAGAGCCAATGCTTCTTCAAAATAAGCTACAAAAAAAGTCCGACATCCTGCCTCCCATAGAACAGGAGCAACAAAATCGATACCAACTCCATAGGCGTTGGCTTTGATCGATGCTGCGCATTCTGACTGACCTGAAAACGACGACAGGCGTTGGTAGTTTGACGCCAACGCCTGTCTTGAAAGAATAAGCCGAGGCTTTCGGCTCATCGATTACTCACCTTTGAGCACTGTAAAAATTTCGTCTCGAATCTCTTCAACTTGTCCAACACCTTGAATTCGATTCATAGTCGGCGCGCCTGCTGGATCTGTTTTAGCCCATGATGAATAGAAATGAATCAATGGCTCTGTTTGCTCATGGTAGACAGACAATCGATCGCGAACGACAGATTCTTGGTCGTCATCACGCTGGATCAATGGATCGCCTGTCTCATCATCAAGTCCATCTTTTTTAGGTGGATTGTAGATGATGTGGTATGTGCGGCCTGAAGCCAAGTGCATGCGGCGACCTGCCATTCTTTCAATGATTTCTTCATCATCAACAGCGACTTCAACGACGTGATCGATGTTCACACCCGAGTCACGCAGAGCTTCTGCCTGTGGAATGGTGCGAGGGAAACCATCAAACAAACAACCGTTAGCGCAATCTGGCTGTTCCAAACGCTCTTTAACAAGCCCAATAATGATGTCATCCGACACCAACCGACCGGCGTCCATCACTTCTTTAGCAGCAAGCCCCAGCGGGGTCTCGGCTTTGACTGCTGCTCGCAACATATCACCAGTAGAAATCTGAGGAATACCAAACTCTTTACAGATGTATTGAGCCTGCGTCCCTTTGCCTGCGCCAGGCGCACCTAACAGAATGACTCGCATGTGCCATCGCACTCCTTGTTGAAATAATCTAAAACCCTATCCGGATTTCTAGTGTTTGTGCAAGTTATCTAATGGCGCATCTAGCCTGTATTTCGCATTCCAGCAGCAATTCCCGCGACAGGGACCAACTCGTCATCATTCAATTCAAGAACCCCATCAATCAAATGTCCGCGTGCGTCATCATCACCCTGATGAACTGATTTCAACAGACCCCGAAGACGTTCAACACGTTCCAAAAAAGAGGATTCTCGGTCAGATACCATGATTTGACCAAGCTGCTCACCCAAAAGACGCACGTTATCGCGTAACGACTGGTGCAATTCCATAACTTACAATCCTGTGGCTAGTGTTTAGATAAAACTGTTTTAGCCTGATCCCATAGTCCATTTTTTTCGTTGTTGGTTGCGATCGTTAAGTCGATCCCTTGTGCTCTGGCGAGTCGTGCGACTTCACCGAGTCGGGATTCAAATTTTTCTGTTGCAAGTCGGAGTGCCTGCTCGCTGTCGATACCAAGATGCCTCGCGAGGCTTACCATTGCAAAGAGTAAATCACCATATTCCTCGCGGATGGCGTCGATATCCTTATCCGCTCGGGCAGCGTGTAGCTCATTCAGTTCTTCATGAACCTTGTCGAATACACCATCAATCGATGG
>JAYNIS010000156.1:0-2535 GCA_038109325.1 Gammaproteobacteria bacterium
TCTTGCGACTGATGAGCGCACCGAGTTTGACGGCTTGAGTCAATCGATCCAGGCTGCTTTTCTTGCGAAGCGGTTTGCCGCGAAAGAAGCGGTGGCTAAGGCACTTGGAACAGGCATCGGTCGTGGATTTGGCTTCCACGATATCACAATTACCCACGATGAACTCGGAAAGCCTATCGTCTCCCTGAATACTGAGAATCCAGCCCTCAAGGAAGCGCTTTCATACCGTATACATCTGAGTATCAGCGACGAACGTACGCACGCTATCGCATTCTGCACCATCGAAGCTTAATTGAAATGGCGATCCACTCGATGCCTTAACGGCGCACCCACACGTATTTCTGCGACTTTGGCGAGCTGTTTACGATCGATTTGTGGGCTGATTGGTTTCCGAATCCACGCCTCGACAAGGACGCCGGGCCGTAAAATCAGTTTCAGAAAATGAGTAAAAAAGGGTGCGTCTGTTCCCCAGGTGTAAAACTGCCGATCTTTGTCTGGTAGCACTCCTCCATGACGTTCACGGTAGATCAAGCTGACAGGTTGTGTGTATGCATTTGCGCGTTTCGGTGCCTCAAAAAGCGCGCTTTTAAACGGTAGTACACTGGTGCCGTTGGTCGAGGTGCCTTCAGGAAACATGATGACATTAAAGCCATTTTCTAGAGCTTCTCCGAGTGGAGCAAGCTCGTCAACGGCGCGTGCCGGTCTCCGTGCAATGAAGATCGTGCGCTGGAGCCAGGCAACCCATCCGACAACCGGCCAATCCCTGACTTCCTGCTTCGAGACAAATACCGCGGGGATTAGACTACCCAAAACAAAAACATCGAGATAAGAGACGTGATTGGCGACAACAAATAATGGGCGCCGCGGGCTAAAGTCATGGAATACCCGGATACGAATTCCAAGTATCCGTAATGCACCACGATAAAATCGGAGCCGTAGATGCCGCCCATCACCGGTTTGTAGGATAAAGCCGAGAAATTGTTGGATTAACGAGATCAAAAACCATGCTAAAAGCAAAATAATACGCATGATGGCGCGTAAAACTGCACCAGCTATCTTGATATTTTTCAATGTGTTGGGATTATTTTGTAACAGGGGTTATAATCTCCGTCGATCTTCATTCGGTTTTCATCGATAAGACGTTGTAGCAGGCTATCGATTGCAGCGACAAGTCGAGGGGAAGTCTTAATTTCAAAGGGCCCGTTTGCATCAATCAACCGTCGCGTCTCTGGCTTGACGTTACCTGCGACGATTCCCGAAAACAAACAGCGAAGTTCACACGCGAGGTCCTGTGGCTCTTGATCCTCAGCGAGTTGAAGCTGAGACATCGATTCATGCGTTGGAATGAAGGTTCGTTGTAGCGATCTCGGAATCTGGAGAGTCCAGTTGAAGTAGTAGGCGTCGTCCGTCCGTAACCGGTATGATTTCACTTGATCACGACCACTCTGGATCCGTTTGGCAACGGCGACAGCGTCATCGATAATGATGTCCATCCGAGAGCCAATATGCTCGCCAAGCGTGTCGACTAAAAATTGCATGTAAGAATCAATTACAGCCTTCGAAGATGCCGGCCCTGTTAAAATAACAGGAAGGGGGTCGTTGGCATTTCGTGCATCACTGAGTATCGCGAGCAAGTAGAGAATCTCTTCAAATGTTCCTGGGCCACCAGGGAAAATCACGATCCCATGCGCGATCCGCACGAAGGCCTCGAGGCGCTTTTCGATATCGGGCATGATGACAAGCTCAGATACCACTCCATTCGGTGGTTCGGCAGCAATGATCCCCGGCTCACTGATCCCGATGAACCGGCCTTGCACATACTTTTGCCGCTTGTGGGCATACAGTGCGCCTCGCATGGGTCCTTTCATGGCACCGGGCCCACAACCGGTGCAAATATCCAACCTGCGTAACCCAAGCTCCTGCCCGACGGCTTGTGTGTAGTCGTATTCCAACTTACTAATGCTGTGTCCGCCCCAACAGACGATGCAGGAAAGCTCTCGATTTGATTCGAGAACTTTTGCGTTGCGTAGGAGTTGAAAGACCAGGTTTGAGCATTCGTTAGGGGAGAGTTGCTGAGAGGCTTGGCACAGGTCTCGGCTGTGCAACAAATCACGTAATACAGCGAACAGTTGATCATGGATAGTTTCGATGAGTGTTCCATCGACAAACGCTTGTGCCGGCGCATGTTTCAAGATGACCTTGAGCCCCCTCGGGTGACGCTCAAACTCCATGTCGAAATCGGGATATTGAGCAAATAGTCCGAGGCCATCATCAGTCGCGACACCGCTATTCAGTACCGCCAATGCGCAACTTCTTATCAAGGGATATAGGGTCGCATCTGTCCGATTAATGAGACGGTCGATTTCGTTTTGACTTAAAAACGCGAGATGATTTCTTGGGTGAACCGAGGTTTCGAGAAGAGTGATCGCCTCGATAATAGCGTTTGGCCAATTCATGAAAATATCCTACGTATAGCCGCCTGAGAGTTACATATTTCATGTGACGAAAAAAGCAGTGAGTTGATTTTTTGTTCGG
>JAYNIS010000157.1:0-2533 GCA_038109325.1 Gammaproteobacteria bacterium
ACAGCGATTCGGTTGGGTGTGAAGACCTCAGGTTGCTCGGGCTATGCCTATGTCATTGATTATGCAACAGCGCCAACTGATGCTGATCGGCTGATTGATGTTGATGGACTGACGATTGTCGTTGACCCAATTTCGGAGCCTCTTTTAGCTGGAACGACCGTTGATTTGAAAGTCGAGGGTGTGAATCGAACATTACGTTTTGATAACCCGAATGTTGTCAGTGAGTGCGGATGTGGTGAGAGCTTTGCGGTTGGGGCCTCTGTTCCCCTATAATCCGCGCCCGGAATAGTCCGCACCAAGTTTTTAAGGAGAAGCCGTCGTGGCAATCGAACGTACTTTATCTATTATTAAGCCAGATGCTGTTGGGAAAAACGTCATCGGTCAAATCGAAAGCCGTTTTGAAGCAGCTGGTCTCACAATCGTTGCGATGAAAATGCTGCAGCTCGACGATGAGCTGGCTGGTGGTTTTTACGCTGAGCATAAAGAGCGTCCATTTTATAAAGATTTGGTTGGCTTCATGACGTCTGGTCCTGTTGTTGTGCAGGTGCTTGAAGGCGAGAACGCGATTGCGAAGAACCGTGAGTTGATGGGTGCAACGAATCCTAAAGAAGCAGCGGCAGGAACTATCCGTGCTGATTTCGCTGAAAGCATCGATGCGAATGCTGTGCATGGATCAGATAGCCCAGAGAGCGCTGCTCGTGAAGTCGCTTATTTCTTCCAATCGTCTGAAATCTGCTCACGCTAAATGACTGAGTCATCGGTTGAGATGGTTAACCTACTTGGATTAACCCTTCCAAAAATGGAGGAGTTCTTCCTCTCGATCGGTGAAAAGAAGTTTCGTGGCGCGCAAATGGTGAAGTGGATACACCAACAAGGGGTCACAGACTTCGATCAAATGACGAATCTCTCCAAGTCGTTGAGAGATCGACTCAAAGAAATCGCCGAAGTCAGGCCTCCTAAAGTCACTTTTCAGGGAGATTCCGAAGATGGGACTCGCAAGTGGCTGATGGAAGTGGATGGCGGATCAAAGGTCGAGACGGTCTATATTCCTGAAGGTGACCGCGGAACCTTGTGCGTATCGTCACAGGTGGGATGTTCATTGGATTGCAGTTTCTGTTCGACCGGTAAGCAGGGTTTCAACAAGAATTTGAATGCTGCTGAGATCATTGGCCAAGTGTTCTTGGCTGCGAAGTCTTTTGGTTTGCCAGTTAAAGACTCACAAAAACGCGCTGTTACGAATGTTGTGATGATGGGCATGGGTGAGCCTTTATTGAATTTTGAGCCTGTGGTCGACGCCATGAGCTTGATGCTCGAGGATCAAGCCTATTGTTTGTCCAAACGTCGCGTGACATTGTCGACATCAGGAGTCGTCCCAAATCTCAATGAATTGGCCAAAGTGACTGACGTCGCTTTGGCTGTTTCTTTGCACGCGCCAAACGATGCGCTACGTAATGAATTGGTTCCAATTAACCGAAAATATCCGATCGCTGTGCTATTTAAAAGTATCCAGAATTACTTGGGTGGGTTGAGTGATAATCGATCAGTAACTTTTGAATACACGATGCTCAAAGGTGTGAATGATTCAGATGATCAAGCCCGGGAGCTGTCGAAGCTTGCGAAGACAGTTCGGTGCAAAATCAATCTGATTCCGTTCAATCCCTTCCCGGGAACGCAATATGAAGTGAGTTCTCGCAACAGAATTTTTGCATTTCAACGGATTCTTTTGAACGACGGTCATGTCGTGACTGTGCGAAAAACTCGTGGCGATGACATTGATGCTGCTTGCGGTCAGTTAGCGGGACAGGTTGCCGATAAAACAAAGCGCTCGGCTCGCTATATCCAAATGCAAGACGTCACGGAGCAGGTGACGCATTGATGCTGCGGATGGTGTTTCTATGCACCATCCTTAGTCAATTCCTTCTGAATGGCTGTCAGATTTTTCCTACAAATCAAGCTGAGAATCTCGATCGTGTTCGGCCACTTCTTAAGCTTGCAGACGCACACACATTGCTCGCGGTGATCTGACTAAAGCCCTGCCTCTGGTCATTCAGGCGGAAGCGATCGCCTCTAAGGTCGAAGCCGTTCAACTCAAACGAGCGAAAATCCTGGCGTTGCAAGTGATGTTAATCATGCGGCAATGGTAAATGCGCGATTGGATCGAAAATCACCTGGTGTGAATTTGGCCTATGCAAAATTTTTAAAGGCTATCGGGGAGCCTGGTCGAGCACTGGTGGTAATTGCTGTTGCTTGTGCCGTAGCCGATTATAGGGATCGTTATGAGGTACTCGAGATTCGGGCTTCACTATTGATCGATGTCGGACAATTCGATGTGGCGATTCTCGATTTCTCAGAGCATGCTCAGATGAAAACAAACAATGCAGACATCCAAATACAATGCGTTGCCGATGGATCAATAAATGACTCCAGAGGCTCGGCGTATCGACAAAGAGTTTCAGAGGATTCAGTCAGGTGAAGTGAATTGGGCGGGATTTTGGTCCAAACAACTTCTGATGTATGATCTCGACGTACTCAC
>JAYNIS010000158.1:0-2531 GCA_038109325.1 Gammaproteobacteria bacterium
TGTGGAACGTCATGCGGGGTGCGCTTGGCGATAACGTTGAAGAGGTGTTTCGTCTTTATCACATTCCTGTGTCAGCGACTGCCTACGGTGCCATTATCCTTGAGAATAAATAAACGGAGAACTGAACGATGAATAAAGTCCGCATCGGGGTTGCCGGAGCTAACGGAGCATTCGGATCGAAGCACCTAGACGCGCTGTCACAGATCGATAATGTTGAGATTGTGGCGGCGATGGCGACCACCCTAGAGAAGGCAAACGGGGTAGCTGATAAATATTCCATTCCGAATCGGTTTGATAACTATGACGACATGCTCGGGCTGGCAGATCTAGACGCTGTCATCTTGGCGACACCTACCCAAATACACGCCGAACAAGGTCTTAAAGCGATGACTGCTGGCAAGCATGTCCTCATTGAGATACCGATGGCAGACACTTTGGCGGACTCAGAGGCTTTGGTCGCAAAGCAGAAAGAGACCGGCTTGGTCGCGATGGCGGGACATGTTCGGCGGTTCAATCCATCCCACCAGTGGGTCCACAACAAGATAGTTGCAGGTGAGTTGTCGATACAGCAGATGGATATTCAGACCTATTTTTTCCGTCGAACGAACATGAACGCGAAAGGTGAGCCGCGTTCCTGGACTGATCACCTGCTATGGCACCATGCATGTCATTCGATCGATTTATTCCGCTACCAGGCCGGTGAGGATGTGACGGAGGTTCACGCTATCCAAGGTCCGGTTCATCCTGATCTCGGAATAGCGATGGATATGTCGATCTTGATGAAAACTGAGTCAGGAAAACTTTGTACTCTCTCTCTGTCGTTCAATAATGATGGCCCGCTCGGATCGTACTTTAGATATATTTGCGACAACGGTACCTACATCGCGAGTTATGACGATTTATTCGATGGACATAACAATCAGATTGATGTGTCCGGTGTGGATGTCTCGTTGAATGGTATCGAGCTTATCGATCGCGAGTTTGTCTCAGCGATTCTCGATAACAGAGAACCGAACAGTTCGCTGCAGCAATGCCTCCCAGCGATGAAAATCATGCATGAAATTGAGCAGAAGATGACCCTGTAGTCGCTCTTGCGGAACGATATCGTGTCAGGTAAGAAAACACATTTCGTATTTTTGGGGGGCGGCCTTAGGTCGAGGTTGATCTTTAGGGAAGCCTCCGATTATTTCGATTTCGTTGCCCTTGTTGATCCCACGCCCGCGGGAGGCGATGGCGCGTCAGAGATGGGCCTGCCTCTGTATGCAAGCCTGAGGGATGCATTAAACGATCACCGGATTGATGGAGTCATCGTTTGCACCACCGCGCGCGAGACTATCGCTGCCTCGCGAGCTGCGATTGAATGCCAGCTTCCAACGTTAGTTATTCCTTCTAAAGGAACGTCGCTGGATGCCTCACAGGACTTGGTCGCCGAGGCAAAAAAAGCAGCGGTCACGCTTTTAGTCGGGAACCAGAGGCGGTTTCACCCTTCCGTAATCGCGGCAAAGGAATTTATCAATAGCGGTGGTATCGGGACGATTATTGCGGCGCAATCGACGTCCTGGTTTCCAAAGTCTGAAGCGAAGTTGAGTGATATTCATTGGGCAAGTCGCCAAGGTCATATTCCGATCTTGAACGACCTGATCGATGATCTTGACGTTCTGCGGTATCTTTTGGGTGAAGTGCTTGAAATCTCAGGTATCACAACGAGCCTGTTAGGTGGTAATTCCGTCCCGTCATCTTTAGGTTGTCTCTTAAAGTTTGAAAATGAAGTAATTTGTACGCTGAACGCGTCGAATGAGGTCGTTTCACAAGCGAATTGGTACGTGACGGCGGGGGAAACAGATAAGTACTCACAAACTGGCCAGTCGTGCCTCTGGATCGGGGGCACTGAGGGCACTCTCTCGATCCCTGATCTAGCGTTTTGGAGTTACGGAAATACTAAGGCGTCCTGGGACTCAAGGCTTCAAGTAAAGAAAATAAAATCGAACGCGAGAGTAGGCTCGGTAGTTGCTGAGCTACTCGATTTCGAATGTGTCATTCAAGACAACAAAACACCTGTATGTTCAGGGGAAGATGCATTGAGTTCGATGCGATTGGTAGAGACGTTGTATGACAGTCTCAGTTGATTGGTCTGTTGATCAAAATATTTGTTTTGTTGGGTTTGGTGAGGCTGGGGAGGCTCTTTCTGGAGGATTTCGATCTCAGAGCCCTGTCGCTTGGGATCTAAAACTTTTAACAGATACTTTCACTTGTCGGGAGCGGATCCAGCGTGCAGGGTTCCAGCCGGCATCGTCGTTGGAAGACGCGCTGGAAGGTATTGATTGGGTTATCAGTTTAGTAACCGCTGACCAAGCGGGTGTTGTTTGTGAGCAAGTCTGTTCAAGCGCACGATCCAAGTTTACCTACCTCGAAATGAACTCCTGCTCTCCTGGTACCAAGAGGTCTAATGCTCAGATGGTCGCAAATGCCGGTGGTGTGTTAGCCGATGTGGCTATCATGAGCCCAGTTAATCCCTCAAGATTAGAGACACC
>JAYNIS010000159.1:0-2516 GCA_038109325.1 Gammaproteobacteria bacterium
CCACTCGCATCGGTATTAATCATTCCGCCAATTGTTGCTCGATTGGAAGTTGACAAATCTGGTGCAAAAAATAGACCGTGCTGCCGAATTTCTGCGTTCAAATGATCTTTCACAGCGCCACACTGCACCCGAGCCCAGCGCTGCTCGACATTAATCTCAAGAATGGCATTCATGTGTTTACTGGTGTCGACAACAACGCCAGCTCCCAAGCTTTGCGCATTAGTGCCGGTGCCGCCCCCACGGGGGTAGAGGGTGACATCATGTTCATGCGCTGCTCTGGTGATGCGAACCAAGTCTTGGTGATTTTTCGGAAACACTGCGACTTGTGGGTAGACCTGATAAATACTGTTGTCTGTTGATAGAACGGTTCTTGTTGCATCATCACACTGGATTTCACCCTCAAACCCGAGTGAATGCAGGGCACGCGCATAATTTTGTGCGGTTTCGGTAACGGGCTCGCGGTGCTCAAGACGCGGAATCATCGCGGGACGTTCTCCAGAGATCGACAATCGAACCCGAATTGTGTCATAAAAGGTTTTGAGAAACCACGCTGAGGCCCGTCTGCTATGGCTTTTTGGGAAAAAAAGACATTAGCCGAAATGACAGATTCCGAATGGGAATCGTTGTGTGATGGTTGCGGCTTGTGTTGTCTCCATAAACTTGAGGATATTGACACGCTAAAGGTGGAATTTACTTGCGTGAAATGCCGCTATTTAGATCAGAACCTTCAGTGCGCTGTATACGATAAACGTGTGGATCTTGTTGAGGACTGTCTCAATGTGCGTGATCTCGAGCCTGAGTACTATCGCTGGCTGCCAGACAGTTGTGCATATCGGAGGATTTATGAGGAAAGACCGCTCCCAAAATGGCATCCTTTGATCACAGGTGATCGTCAGGCAATGGAAGTGGGGGGCTATGCTGTGGGCGATTGGGCAGTCTCCGATGCATTGGTAACGCCTGATGCTGATTTTATTGTCCGTATCAAAGCAAGCGATAGCTAGCACCTTAATCAGTCAAAAAAGACCGAATTTTAGAAATTTGCTCTGAAGTGTTCAAAAAGGGTGCGTGCCCGGTATTTGAGATATCGAGTCGCTCGACACTCAGTGCACTGTTGACCATACGGTCGGCGATTGACGCCGGTAAAACATCGGAATCCATCCCGCGTATGAGCAACATTTTGCAGGTAATCGAGGAAAACATCGCCCACGCAAGTGTCGAATTTTGAGCGCCACCAAATTGTTTTAAAATCTGAGGGTCGTAGTGCTGCGTCAACATTCCGGTATCGAGCCTTCGAACAGAATGCGTTACTAATAAATCCCACTCTTCATCAGAAAGGTATCCAAAAGGCATGTAGATTCTTTCAAAGTAGGCGCGCGCCTCATTAAGGGACGAGAAATACTGAGGTTCTGATGCGTATTCCCGAATACGTTTAATTGCCTCTTGCGGGACTTCGGGACCGATATCGTTAATCACAAGGCGGTCGATCAAGCGGCGTGTTTTTGGGTTGGATGCCATCATCATCCCCAGAGCGCCGCCCATACTCGTGCCAACCCAATGCGCTCGGCCAGAGACCTTAAATTCTTTTAACAAATTGACAGCAAGCGTCTGATAAATCGAAAAGTTATACCGATCCGCATCAATCCAATCACTGTAGCCTCGACCAGGCGTATCTGGGCAAATCACGAAATGTGATGGAGCGAGAGCGCGACCCAATGACAGAAAGTCCGAGCCGTTTCTTGCAAAACCATGCCAGCAGATGACGGCTTTGTTCATTGGATCACCAAGGGTGCGAACGAAAACATGAACGCCTTGAATATTTACAAGATGCTCACAGAATCCTTGGGTCGCTGATTGAGGACGGCCGCTATCAGCTGTACTCGCAGAGATATGCTGTCGGCTCAGTAACTTCAACGCTAAAGCTCTGATCTCTTGGAACATGGAACTCCTCCCCATCCGAAAACAGCACTGGCTCGGGATCAGATTCACGTTGTACAACGAGAGCACCGCTGATCACCATCATCCGTTCATCCTGTGATGTTGAAAATTCATATGAACCTATAGCCATCACACCAACAGAGCTTTTTCCGTTTGAGTTATCGAAGCTGAGAGAGAGGACCTGATCATCAAAGTAACGATTGACTTGCATGGGAAGGGACTCCTTTTGTGAAGCTTATAAATCTACTACAGACTGTATTTAACATAATAATGATTATGCGCAATTCGAGTCAGGATCAACGCCAATAATGGTAAATGTACCAGCGCTGGCTCGTAGCTCGAGTAAATCATGGTAGGCATCAGATCCGTACCAATCCGTCATCGCATCAGCCGTTGGAAACCGAAATAATGCCACTTGTGAAAAATCACCGAGACCATTTTCATCATCTAGCGTCATGGGTTTTTCAGCACGAAACCGAATTTCACCACCATAGGGTTCTAGGGTCGCAGGAACCTGTTGTCGATAACTATTAAAATCAGACAGATTCTTGACTCGAATTAATGCGATCATACGAACCATT
>JAYNIS010000160.1:0-2494 GCA_038109325.1 Gammaproteobacteria bacterium
GTTGATGCGAATAGGGAAAGTCGATACCTGTCCATAGGCTGGTGCGGAGCGTGCTTGGCCGGTTTTGACGCAAAACCGTGCACCGTGTCGTGGACACTCAATTTCACCATTCATGTAGAGACCTCCGCAGAGTTCCGCTCCGTCATGCGTGCATAGATCTTCAATCGCATAGACGTGATCGCCTTCGCGGAAAACCAACACATCAACGTCATCGAACTCAAAACGCTCATAAGCACCGTCGGCGAGCGCATTGATAGTTGAGATTTCGATCCATTGACTCATGACGCCCCCTAGAATAAACCCGCTTCTAAGCGGGCTTCCTCAGTCATTCTGCTTGCATCCCAAGGAGGATCAAAGACCATTTGGATGTCTGCTTGGTCCACTCCTGAGAGCGCTTCAATTTTATCTTTGATATCTCGAGCCATAACGGGCCCCATACCGCAGCCTGGCGCAGTTAATGTCATGTCCACGCGCACATGTGTGCGTCCATCAATGAGAGTGGAGATTCTCAAATCGTAGATTAAACCAAGTTCCACGATATTCACCGGAATTTCGGGATCATAGCTTTGTCTGAGCACATGCCACACCTGATCTCCGAGTGAAAGCGCTTCCTGGGTATCGGGCTGCCTTGGAGCCACAACGCCGAGTTTGGCGAGATCTTCGGTTTCAATCCGCACTAACCGGCTACCAATATCGAGGGTCAAGGTGTCACCAAGTGCTTGGGTAACCGTGACTATTTCCCCAATGCCGAGGGTTAATGGAACTCCTTGAGGGACTTGTTTACCAGTAACGTTCTCGAGAACGGTAAGTTCTGAGCCTTTGTCTATTTCGGCAAAGGGGATCATCAGTCTGTCAGCATCCCAATGACTCGGTCGAGTGCTTCCAAGAAGCGATCCACTTCATCGATCGAGTTGTAGAAAGCGATTGATGCCCTCGCAGTACCGGGTAGACCGAAGTGCTCCATTGTCGGCATCGCACAGTGATGGCCAGTCCGCACAGCGATACCGAGTTGGTCAAGAAGGGTTCCGACATCTGTTGGATGTGCGCCTTTGACATTAAATGAACACACACTAACCCAATGCTCTGGATGACCTAAAACATCCACTTTATCTCGACTGAGCATAGCTTCTGTCAGGTGTCGATGCACGCGATGTTCATGTGCAACAGCGCCATCGAAATCGATAGATTCGAGGTAATCGAGAGCCTTGGCAAAGCCAATTGTATCAGCAATATTCGGTGTACCTGCTTCGAACTTCCATGGCAGTTCGTTATAGGTGGTTCCACTGAAGCTCACGCGATCAATCATATCGCCACCTCCCTGCCATGGCGGGAGCGCCTCAAGTAATTCGCGTCGCCCAAGTAGGACGCCAATCCCGGTTGGACCACAGCACTTGTGTGCGCTGACCGCATAGAAGTCGGCCTGGAGATCTTTCACATTGACTCGCATATGCGGCGCAGCCTGCGCTCCATCGATGACAGAGAAGGCGTTGTTTTCTTTGGCGAGCTCGATAAAGCCTCTGACGTCATTCAGCGCACCGATCGCATTTGAAACGTGACCCACTGCGATAACAGCTACAGCGTGCTCATGGCACAGCGCTTTTGCGGATTCCAAACACAATGCACCTGTCGCATCAAGTGGTATTGGAATCACCCGAATCCCGATTCGAGATTCAAGTTGCTGCCAAGGGACGATATTTGCGTGATGTTCTGTCTCGCCAACTAACACAATCTCACCTGTCTTGAGACGGCTTGAGAGGACGTTAGCGACGAGGTTCAGGGCTTCAGTCGCTCCACGAAGCAGGATAATTTCGCCAGAATCGTTGACACCAAACCATTGCCCGATACGGGCGCGAGCACCCTCATAGGCATCAGTCGCCTCGCCGCTTAAGGTGTGCACTCCACGATGAACGTTGGAATTGTATCTATCGTAGTAATCAGTAATCGATTCGATGACCTGAGTCGGCTTTTGTGATGTGGCAGCGTTGTCCAAATAGACCAGCGGTTGTCCGTGGACTTTACGCGATAAAATAGGGAAATCACTGCGCACATGCGCCAGATCAAACATCCACTGATTCCTTGAGCTCGGCAATCAGTTCGCCATGTTTCAACTCGCCCAATAGCTGGGTCTCAACCAATTCCCGGATGTCTGGATGCTCAATTTCCTCAACGATTTTTTCAGCAAAGGCGTACTGTAAAAACGCACGGGCATCCGCTTCTGACAGTCCGCGACTCTTCAGATAGAAGAGTTCTGTCTTGTTCAGACTACCCACTGTGCAGCCATGCGAGGCGGTGACGTCATCGGCGTAAATCTCGAGTTCAGGTTTCGGATTCACGCGAGCGGATTCCGATAAAAGGAGGTTAGCAATTGATTGCTCTGTTGCTGACCGCTGTGAATCTTTTCGGATCAATACACGACCATTGAACGTTGCTTCACCTTTACCATCGACCATATTCCGGAAGGTCATCTCACTGTTGGTTTCTCCAACAACGTGGT
>JAYNIS010000161.1:0-2476 GCA_038109325.1 Gammaproteobacteria bacterium
TACTGGCCTTCACCCTTTGCGCATAAAATACGTCTGGCGCTCGGTTTGTCAGGCATTTCATGGAAATCGGTGGAAATTCCAAGGGTGCCGCCCAAACCATTATTGATGCCCCTGACGGCGGGATACCGCAGGACTCCAGTTTTACAAAACGGAGCGGACATATATTGTGACACCCAGAACATCGTTAGAGCACTGACTGAGATAACAGATAATCATCGGTTGTTGCCTGCTGGGATATACGGAAAAATTCTGGCCTTCACTGATTGGGCGGACGGGGCAGTTTTTAATTTGGCGGCGAGAGTCGTTTTGACTTCCGCGATTGACACAGCCCCTCCAGAATTTATTCAAGACCGTGGCGGGTTATATTTTGGTCCCAACTGGACTCCAGAAGGCCTGAAATCACAGCTTCCAGGAGTGATACTCCAACTTGCTGCACACCTTAATTCTATTGATCAAGGGTTGAGCAATCGGGGTGGCTTTTTGTCGAATGATTTATCTTACGCTGACGTGACCATTGCCTACCTCGCTTGGTTTATCCGTGGTCGCTGGGATAGAGGCCCAGAGTTTCTCGGGCAGTTTGTGAATATTGAGCGTATTGAACAAGAAGTGCATGAAGCTGCCCGTGAAGTCTATGAGGATTTAACCGCTGAGGATGCCCTGGAAATTGCAGCCAGCTTCGAGTCTCGATCACCCTCAGGGGTGACTGAGCAGTGTGGTGTCACACTGAAACAAGGGATGCAGGTTGCGATCAAGCCACAGGCTGAAACATCTGATCCGCCGGTTATTGGGCGTTTGCGCTATTTGGACCGCGTTCGTGTCTCAGTTGACCATCATGCGCCAGAGGTAGGAGACGTGGTTGTTCATCTGCCAGTCGCAGGGTATCAGATCCAGCCCTGTGAGTAATCAAGCCGCCAAAGAAGAAAATATCCGCTGCATCCTGTTTATGATCGCTTCGATGGCTGGTTTTGCCATTGAGGACGCGGTGATTAAACAACTTTCGTATTCAATGCCTGTTTCACAGGTCTTGATGCTGATTGGGTGTGGTGGCGTGTTGACCTTTGCTGTGACTGCGATGCTCACACATGTGCGTCTGTTCGCAGCTGAGGTGACGAAGCCATGGTTTGTGATTAGAACCGTTTCTGAACTCGCATCGGCCATATTCTTTGTCATTGCGATTGTTTATGCATCACTCTCGGCGTCCTCTGCCATCCTCCAAGCGACACCTTTGGCTGTATCATTGGCGGCGGCGCTTTTTCTGAAGCAGCATGTCAGTGGAAGACAGTGGATCCTGATCGCGATTGGATTTGTTGGAGTTTTATGCGTCATTCAACCAGGATTGGATGGATTTAAGCCGGCAGCATTATTTGCGATTGTAGGTGTGATGTTCCTCGCATTACGTGATGCTATCACGCGCTCTATTTCTGTCTCGATCCCTGCAGTTGCTGTGTCTTTTTGGGCTTTTTTCGCGTTATTGATGGCTGGAGTGGTCACCATCCCGTTTTTTGCGGATTTCACTCCTGTAACCCTGGAACACCTTGGTTTGTTGGTGGTCTCGACGGCTGCAGGAACAGGCGCATATTTTTGTATTGTGATGGCCACACGTGGTGGCGATGTCGCGGTCGTCGCCCCGTTCCGCTACACGCGTCTCTTATTTGCACTTGGACTCGCTGTAATCTTTTTTGATGAAGACGTGAACGTGATGATGATTTTAGGTAGCAGCCTGATCATTGGATCAGGCATCGTCATGATTGTGTCTAGCGGGTCACGCCGGAAGCAGATTCACTAGGGCTCGCACGAGAGCAGCATTGTCTTCAGCAATCTCACCATCCGGAAGCCAGATTCCGTTCTCAAAGCCAATCCGCAAATCAATGCCTTCCGATGCAGCTCTTAATAGGCAGGGAATCTGGCCGCGTCCAAATGCACAAATCATTTCACGTGCAGGTTTTAGGTGCGAGGGCGCTTGATCTCTGAAAGCAAGAAACGGGTCAAGCTGATCGGGCGTACTTTCTTGGTTTGCTGAATACCGCCCCAGCACGTAAAGCACTTCGAGTGATTCCGCATGGATGACCCCTTGGTCAACAAGCGATGTCAGTGTTTGGAAATCATCGGCGTCATAGAGGATGAACTGTACTCGGCTTTTACCGAGTAATTGTTCAAAAAACGGTTGGAGCGCTTGCGGCTCTTGAGATCTCAGAATCTCTCGGATCGCAACTGATACCCATGGCGCTTTGATACGCGAGAGCAGGTCGATTTGCGCGTTGGATTCGTAAATACCGGCTGCCTCGGATGTAACTTGTACTTCAAGGTTTGGCAGCCGCTTGTTGAGGGCTTCGATCAAGGACTCATAGCGCCCGACATCCAGTAGGTGGGTTTGGTCGGTTGTTCGGATATGCGCATGAAGGGCACGGGCCCCGGCATCGAAACACGCAACCGCTGTTTCGATGAGTTCCGCATCGGTGACTGGGATAGCAGGGTG
>JAYNIS010000162.1:0-2452 GCA_038109325.1 Gammaproteobacteria bacterium
TATGCGCCAGGGGTATCGATAAACGTAAGCACCGGCATCTTAAAACGCTCAGCCAACTGCATCAGACGCTGGCCTTTGCGATAGCCTTCAGGACGTGGCATGCCAAAATTTCGAGCCACTTTCTCTTTAACTGTTCGGCCTTTTTCATGACCGATGACCATCACGGGCCGACCGCGAAATTCTCCGATGCCACCCACGAGCGCTCGGTCATCACCAAATAACCGGTCACCATGCAACTCATCGAACCCATTGATTAAATTCTTAACATAATCAGAGGTATATGGACGCTTAGGGTGCCGAGCAAGCTGTGCTTTTTGCCAAATCGATAAGTCTGAAAAAATCTTTTCGGTCAGCGTTTTGGATTTTGCCTGCAGGCGTGCAACTTCTTCTGCGATGTTGATTCCAGATTCAGTCGACAGATGTCTCAACTCATCGATCTTGGAATCAAGATCTGCGATGGGCTGTTCAAAATCGAGATAGTTTGGATTCATGCGCGTTGCTATGTCCTTGCAGAAAATTCGAGTTGTACTCGGTCTTGTCCGAGTAATTCCTGTAACTCCAATAATAACGTATCATTTGGATGCACCTGATACTGCTCACCCAACACGACTTCGCCACTGGCATTGGGCGCATTGTAAGCGATAACGATCGGACACTCACCGCCCAAATGCGGTTGAATTTTCGAAAGCAATGTCTCAGTGAATTCAGGAGGCTTCATTTCCAAATGAATTTTTAAACCAGATGCTGCCTGTTTCCGTGCGTTCTCCAAGGTGTCGACAGTGTTTGCACGCATTTTCAAACCATTGGTGAATTCATCAAAACTGACATCACCCTCAATGACCACCAGCGAATCATCGGTGAGTTTTTCACGACAGTCGGCAAATAAATCGGCAAAAACAGTCACATCCATACGAGCGGTTCGATCATCCAAGGTCACAATGCCAAACGAATCCCCGCGTTTATTGCGAATCACACGTAAACCGACCACTAGACCTGCAACTCTGACGGTGTCTTTGGTACGCTCAAGATTCTCAAGTGCTTTAGCGCCAAGCCCTTTCAAATCATCGGCATACCAGTCGATTGGGTGTCCGGTGAGATACAGTCCCAATGTTTCTTTCTCCCCACGCAGTACGTCACGCTCACTCCATCGCACAGCACCTCGATGATGCTGATAGGGACCGCTACCTAATTGCGATTCAGCGCCACCGCCCAAACCGAACATGTCATCCATACCTACTGCTTCATTACGCGCCTCTTGATCCGCTTGACCGATTGCATCTTCAAGTGATGACATCACAACCCAGCGAGGCTCATTCAGCGAATCAAATGCTCCAGCCCGAATCAAGGCTTCGAGCGCACGTCGATTGACTTTGCCGGTTCCCACTCGACGACAAAAATCGAAGAGATCGGTAAAGGCTCCATCCTCATTTCGCGCATCAACTAACTGACCAATCGGACCCTCACCAAGCCCTTTAATCGCACCAAGGCCATAGATAACCTCGCCATCTTTGACCGAAAATTTAAATGAGCCGACGTTCACATCAGGTGGCCGGACAACAAGGCCCACCCGTCGACACTCTTCAATCAGAGGCACCACTTTATCCGTGTTATCCATATCAGAAGACAACACGGCAGCCATAAATTCCGCAGGATAGTAGGTCTTTAAAAATGCGGTCTGGTAAGAGACCAATGCATAGGCAGCAGAGTGTGACTTGTTGAAGCCATAGCCTGCGAATTTCTCCATCAAATCAAAAATAGAACCGGCAAGCTTTGCGTCGATACCTCGCTTACCTGTTCCTTCTAGGAAAATCTCGCGCTGCTTCTCCATTTCCTCAGGCTTTTTCTTACCCATAGCTCGGCGAAGAAGGTCAGCGCCACCGAGTGAGTAATTCGCGAGCACCTGAGCAATCTGCATCACCTGTTCCTGATACAGAATGACCCCGTAGGTGTTTTTGAGAATGGGCTCGAGATCTGGATGTGGGTACTCCACCTTGGCTCGACCGTGCTTCCGGTTGATGAAATCATCAACCATACCCGACTGCAGCGGGCCCGGACGGAATAACGCGACCAAGGCAACAATATCTTCAAAGGAATTTGGTTTTAATCGGCGGATCAGCTCTTTCATCCCGCGGGATTCAAGCTGGAATACCGCTGTCGTATCGCCGCGAGATAACAACTGAAACACCTTGGAATCGTCCATTGGGATCCGCTCGATCACCGGGGCTTCACCCTGGGTTTCACGAATCAATCGAAGCGCCCAATCGATGATGGTCAGGGTCCTGAGGCCTAGGAAGTCAAACTTCACCAGACCCGCCGCTTCGACATCATCTTTATCAAGCTGCGTGACCAAACTCGAGCCATCTTCGGCCGACAATAAGGCGGTAAAGTCTGTGAGCTTACCTGGTGCGATCACAACACCACCGGCGTGTTTGCCGGTATTCCGTGACAGGCC
>JAYNIS010000163.1:0-2400 GCA_038109325.1 Gammaproteobacteria bacterium
TGAATCTCAACGGACTGTGCTAAAAATCGACCTAAGGCGTTCATATATGGCGCACCGACATAGCGTTGCTGGGCGTCTGGAGAGTTAATGGGCTTCGAATCCTGAAATGTTCCCATTCGAGGCGACCATGGCTGGACTGCTCCAGCCTCTATTGCGGGAGCGATAGTTTCCCCAAATCGAGCATCACGCACTGTGAAAAACTGCGCACCAATATCTGCTCTCTGCTGATCGATCCGCTTAGACGCAAGTCGACCTCCTGGGCCACGACTCTTTTCAAAAATCATGTAATTCGTACCTGAGAGTTGGCGAGCTGCTGCTAAACCGGCGACTCCTGCCCCGATGATTGCGATTGAAGTGTGTGTCATGGAGTAGTCTTTTGATCCCAGTAGAAATTAGAATAGATGCCCCAATCAAGATATCAGGTTATTACAGGGCATTCTCAACACATGACAGACATTACAATCACAGAAAGCGCGCAGACCTATTTAAATGGTTTGTTGGAAAAGCAAAACGTCGACGGGATTGGGGTTCGCTTGTTCGTGTCGCAACCCGGCACCATGTACGCTGAGACATGTCTCGCATACTGCCGCCCTGGCGAAGAGAAGCCTGAAGACGAGCGATTTGGATGTGACGGCTTTACAGCTTATTTGGATCAGCCAAGTCTGCCTTACCTTGATGAAGCGGTCGTTGATTACGTCGCAGATAAGCTTGGCGGGCAATTAACGATCAAAGCGCCGAAGGCTAAGCAACCAGCGGTCGCGTTTGATGGGCCTGTTGAGCAACAAATCGTTGAAATTTTGACTGCTGAAGTAAATCCAGGCTTGGCTGCACATGGCGGTGAGGTCCGATTGATTCGCCTGGAAGATGATGTGGCGATTCTGCAGTTTGGTGGCGGTTGCCAAGGGTGTAGCGCTGTCGATATGACACTGAAAGATGGCGTAGAGAAGACGCTGATGGATCGAATCCCTGAGTTGAAAGGTGTTCGTGACGTCACCGATCATAGTCAACGCGAAAATGCATACTACAAATAAAATTCTTTCGAAGGTGGCGTCAATAGACGCCATCGTTGATGAAATTCGTAATTTTCTTTATGTTCCGACACCTGATGCCTGGGTGAGTCATGCCCTTGGCGATCTCGGAACACTGCTAGTTGATCATGCGAATTGCGAGTACAAAGCTGCTGCGACAGGCATGAGTCTGATCACTAAATATCGGCATTTGCCGCGCTTACAGAAGCTGATGTCTCGCTTGGTGCGCGAAGAGATGCTGCACTACGAACAAGTGCTTTTACTCATGGAGCGGATGGGTGTGGAGTTTCGTCCGCTCAGTGCGTCACGGTACGCACGAACGCTTCGGGAGTCTGTGAGAACCGATGAGGCAGGTCGCCTGGTTGATTTGTTAATCATTGGCGCAATCGTCGAAGCGCGATCCTGTGAGCGGTTTGCAACCTTGTGGCCGCATCTCCCGACATCGCTTGGACGATATTATAAGTCGCTACTTCGATCGGAAGGACGTCATTATCAAGATTATCTAGCGCTTGCGAGAGAAAACGGCGATGAACGAACCGTCGATGAGCGGTTAGCGCATTTTCTGACAATTGATGCGCGGTTAGTTCAAAGTCCGGATCAAGAATTTCGCTTCCACTCGGGTGTTCCTGCCTGACGTGACCACTGCTCTGTCATTGTCGGTCCGTTGGTGGAGAGGTGGGCGAGGCTCACAATCTGCTCGGAATCTGTTGTGTCGATAAAAACCCCAATCCCTGAACCAGCCCAGTCGGATGTCACGGCACGTAGGCCTTCCTTTGTCTGGTGCAAGGCAGGGCGATGGGTGTGACCGTGCACCAAAAGCTTCGCCTTGTAGTCCGACATCCATCGATTGATTTCTGAGTCGACTGCATCACCAATCGCCTCTGCGCGATTGGCTTGGGTTTCGCGTGATGCTTGTCGTAATTTGTTGGCAATCGCTTGTCGCTCCGAGAGCGGTTTTGCTAAAAATTCATTAATCCACGATGGCTGTCTAACTTCTTGTTTATAGGTTTGATATGCGTGGTCCAGAGTGCACAACTCATCACCATGGATGATGATCAGTTCATCTTCGATGTAGCGATCAACCAATCGAATATCAAACTGATTGAGATAGTTCTCGTGGATTAAAAAGTCTCGGTTGCCATGAATGAACAAAGTGTCATCGCTGTGGCCGCCGCAAAACTCGAGAAATTGGCGGTCATCATCCGTCGCGCCATCGTCGCCAACCCAGGCCTCAAAGATATCCCCAGCAAGAATTAGCTGATCACACCCACACTGACCAAGCGCATCCATTGCGGCGCGGTAATGCGTCGGTTCAGAAGGATCAAGATGGAAATCGGAGACGACAAGGCGTCGCATTAGATAACAGATGCTG
>JAYNIS010000164.1:0-2394 GCA_038109325.1 Gammaproteobacteria bacterium
TGTTCATCCACATAGGCTTTGCGATCGCGGACGTCAATGAATGCGATGCGATGCGCCGTTTGCAGGAGTTGTAGGGCTTCATCAATTTGGACGAGCCTAATTGCATTGTGCGATGCACTATTTATTGTTACCATACTACACAATTTATCATAACTTGTTTCGGAGACTACTCAATGTCAACACTGTCTGCGGTTCGCACAAGCTTAACCTCAGTAGACCTTTTCGCAACCATCATCGAGCCAGCTTTCGCCTTTATGCAGGGGTTCTGTAATTCCTTACGCCTCGCAATCGAGGTGTCTGGCGAGATCGATCACGCTAACCGCCTAACCGCCCGTGGTTACACACTCCTCGGTGTCAAAGAGTCTTAATTTAGCAAACCCGTTTGTCATTACTCGCACCCAGATGACAGGTTGTTATCAATCTGTCATCTTTTGGTTCCTCAGATTTTTTATTGTAGGTACGGCCTAGTCTCCAACCTCGGTGGTCAAATGCGTATAACAGCAATTCATGATTCTGTTGAATCAATCGCCTCAGATATACAAAACGCTTATATCAATTTTTCGAAGATGACATGCTCTGTTGTTGCCGTTGTCACAGATCAAATTATTGATGGTAAGCCTGTCGTCGGATATGGCTTCAATTCAAACGGTCGATACAACGCCTCCGGAATTTTGAAAGACCGCTTGATCCCTCGACTGCTTGAGGCTGACCCAGATCACTTAGTTGGTGATGATGGGTATCTGGATCCTCATAGAGCCTGGGACATCATGATGACAAATGAAAAGCCAGGAGGGCACGGTGAGCGGTCAGTGGCTGTGGGTGTCCTTGACATGGCGCTTTGGGATGCGCGTGCGAAAATGCAGGGCATCCCTTTGTATCAATTGCTCGCTGACCGCGCTGGTCGAGAACCTGATTCCAAAGTTTGGGTTTATGCAGCTGGCGGCTACTACTACCCCGGCAAAGACATTGTAGGACTGCAAGACGAGTTTCGTCAGTATCTGGATTTGGGCTATACGGTTTGCAAAATGAAGATTGGGGCGGCAGATCTTTCCCATGACTGTGATCGGATCGAGGCCGCGTTGAAGGTTGTCGGTGAGGGAAATCTCTGTGTTGATGCCAACGGAAGATTTGATCTCAAAACCACACTCGCATATGCAGATGCTCTGAAACAGTATCGCCTGTTCTGGTACGAGGAGGCGGGTGACCCGTTAGACTTCGAGATACAGTCGGCGCTCAGTGATGCGTATGATCTGCCGACTGCGACGGGTGAAAATTTATTTTCTCATCAAGACGCTCGTAATCTGCTCCGCTATGGAGGTATGCGTCCAGATCTGGACTACCTGCAGTTTGATTGCGCACTCTCATACGGGCTAGTCGAGTACTACAGAACCCTTGACGTGCTCCGTGAACATGGTTGGTCCCCAAGACGGGTTGTCCCGCACGGAGGTCATCAGATGTCCTTGCATATCGCTGCTGGTCTGGGCTTGGGTGGTAATGAGTCCTATCCTGGTGTCTTCCAGCCTTTCGGAGGCTTTTCCGACGAGTTAACGGTTGAAGACAGTTTTGTGGGGTTACCAACATCACCGGGACTTGGCCTCGAGAACAAAGACAATTTCCGTAAAATGTTGTTAAGTGCATTCGGGGATGTATTGAGGATTTAAACGATCCAATGAATGCCACCAATGACCCAAGCAGCTAGAAGGATTGTTTCAACAATGATTAATGCGACAGACCGAAGTCCATAACGTGCAATCTCTTGAAGTGAGGTTTTCACGCCTAATGCTGCGATTGCGGTCACTAAAAATGTGCCTGATATGATGTTCGTGATTTGAATGAGCTTCAGCGGAATGATGCCGAGAGAGTTCACGGTAACGAAACAGCAAAAAACGATTAAAAAATAAGGGAACGTGACCGTGCCACTTGGGGTCTCAGATCTCCCTGTAATGACCAGTGCTAAGACCATAACAACTGGGACCAATAGTGCGACCCGAAATAGCTTAACTATAGTCGCAGTATCGCCAGTGTTAGTATTCATTCCGTACCCAGCTCCCACCACTTGTGCAACATCATGAATCGTCCCGCCTAGGAATAGGCCGGATCGCAAGTCATCAAATCCGAGCTGATGGGCAATGATCGGATAAACAACCATCGCAACCGTCGACAGTGTCGTCACTGTTACAACAGTGACGATCGTGGCCTGTTCATTTTCTCTATTGCTGGGCAGGACACTTGAAATAGCGAGCGCTGCCGAGGCGCCGCAAATCCCAACCGAGCCCCCGCTAATAATCCCGAACACCCTGTTACTCCCAAACGATCTCGCGAGAAATGTACCAACACATAGAGACAGTAAAATGCCTGCCGCGATCCAACCCAAGATTTCATAGCTGAGTGTTG
>JAYNIS010000165.1:0-2393 GCA_038109325.1 Gammaproteobacteria bacterium
AGATGATGAGCGGGTGATGGTGTGCTCTTCGTTTCAGCATCCGTTCTATCCAAACCGACACTTCGATACTCCGGGGGATCATTTGGTGCTTACGCCAATTAATGCGGGGTCTGATGGTTTGGAATTTAGAAAAAAAGTCGAAAAAGATTTCCTTCCAGCGCTTGATCAGTTCAAGCCAGAATTCATTTTGATCTCAGCAGGCTTCGATGCACATACAGAAGATCCACTGGGTGACCTGAATCTCATTGAAGACGATTATCGTTGGATCACAACCTTAATAAACGACGTTGCAAACCGTCATAGTCAATCACGTATCGTATCTATCCTCGAAGGTGGGTATCATCTCGGAGCGTTGGGCCGCAGTGTGTGTGCTCACATCGAGATGATGCTGCATGACTAATTTATCTGACTATCAACAAGTACTGACACCGAATTACGGGCTTCCTCCAACAATCATTGTGAAAGGGCTGGGCTGTGAGCTATTTGGACAATCGGGCGAACGATACTTAGATCTCGCTGGCGGAATCGCCGTGAGCGCACTAGGCCATTGCCATCCCGATGTTGTAAAAGCCCTTACCGAACAAGCCAACAAAGTGTGGCACCTATCAAATGTGCTCGCGAATGAACCAGCAATCGAGCTTGCGAAGGCCCTTGTTACTGCCACGTTTGCAGATCGTGTATTCTTTTGTAACTCGGGAGCAGAAGCGAACGAGGCGGCGATTAAAGCGGCGCGAAAAGCTGCATTCGACCTTCATGGATATGAAAAAAATGAAATCATTGCCTTTAATGATGCATTTCATGGCAGAACCATCGCGACAGTAACAGCCGGCGGTCAACCCAAATACAGGACCGGCTTCGGGCCCATGCCAGAAGGCTTTACCCATCTTCCTTTCAATGACTGTAATGCTTTGGAAGCTCAAATTTCCGAAAAAACGTGTGCAGTGATGGTTGAGTTGGTGCAAGGAGAGGGTGGCGTACGCCCGATTTGTCCCACATTTTTCGAGAAAATCCGCGCTGCCTGCGATCGTGTGGGTGCCGCGTTGATCGTTGATGAAGTGCAAACAGGTATGGGGCGGACTGGCAAACTATTCGCCTACCAGCACAGCGACGTTACCCCGGATATTCTTAGTAGCGCTAAAAGTCTTGGCTGCGGCTTCCCCATTGGGGCGATGCTGTGTAAGGAATGGATATCCGAACATCTCGTTGTTGGAACTCATGGAAGCACATATGGGGGTAATCCGCTAGGAACCGCTGTTGCTGGCAAAGCCCTCGAGATCATCAATACACCAGAGCTTCTTGGCAACGTGGTTGCTTGCGGTCAGCAATTGATGGATGGTCTCAATCAATTGAACTCAAAGCATGAGTTGTTCAAAACAATTCGTGGAAAGGGCCTCCTCATTGGCGCTGTTTTAGAAGACGAATACAGCGGGCGCGCAGGCGAACTATCAACTCTCACGATGCAGGAAGGACTCATGACCCTTGTTGCCGGTCCAAACGTCCATCGATTCGCACCACCTTTGGTGATCTCAGGCCTTGAGATTGATGAAGCATTAGATCTACTTGATCGCGCTTACAGCAAATTTAACAAACAGACTTAACTGAACTGATTAGGCTACACTGGAACTTATGAAGATGTATCGAACCAAATCACGGCGTTTGCTAGCAGCAATCGCTTTTTCGCTCTCTCAGGCAGCAATAGCTTTCGATGTTGCGGGACTTAAAATTGGCGATACGGTTGATGATTTTCAGGGTTTAGAAAGCCCCGCGAAGGAATTTCTGACAATTACACATAATCCAGAAGGGAAGATCGTTCGCATTTTTTATCGTCAAGAAGGCCTACCAAATGATGATAAGACGCAAGCTAAACTCGTGAATCGAATCTGTAACAAATATGGACGCGTGACTCCCTGCTACTCGGCTCTTTCGGAAATTGAATCGAACGATAAGCGATTCTTACGCTTCTTCCACCTGTATCGTGATGATGCAGAAACTCAAGAATTACGCGCACGTATTCGTCGAACAAAAGCGTTCAGCTTGACTCCTGATCTGACAGTCGAAATTGATTTGATGGATTCGGCCTATGCCAAAGCACTACGCGATCAAAAAGCGACTGCCTCAGATTTGATCGATTTCTAAGAGACGAGAGCCAACTCATGATCGTGAGTTGGCTTCATGCTTACTTTTGACGTGCTTTCTCAATAAGTTGGTCAAGTAATTCAAACAGCCGATCTTCGCCACCAGCCTGAGAAACACCTGTAACAAATTGTCCGTTCACAACGAGCGCAGGCACACCCTGAATCCCATAGGTACGAACCCGTGCATCGGCAAGACGCAACGCACTTTCAGTGGCAAATCCACTGAGCTCACGCTTCACAACTGCTGGATCAGCACCG
>JAYNIS010000166.1:0-2355 GCA_038109325.1 Gammaproteobacteria bacterium
GCAGGCTGTTTCGCATGACCCATCTGTCATTGACCTGAGAGATTCAGGATACATCCCTTACTCCTTCGGTGAGCGTGTCGCTACTTTCCAGATTCCTTTGACGACAGGGCGGTCCGGGTGCCTGAGAGTTTCCGGGTCGGTTGCTCCTTCGGCGGCATAAATTGCCTCTCCCGCGGTGTCGCGTGTGATAAGCAACGGTTATGCACCACACACTTGGAGGGCGTATTCTGCATCAGATAAGGTTCTCGCGCAATTTTGTTGTTGGCATTTTCAATCGTGTATTTGATCGGGCCCTTATGATTCGTAGGCAAAGAATCGTTCGCGATAAATGGCGGCCCTCGGCATCGCCCGACATGGTTCATTTTAGCGTGGGGCAGTTATCGGTAAAGCAGGGTTTAATGCGCTGCAACATATTGATTTATTAGCTAATAATACTAAATGTAATGTTAACAAACTGATTTTATTGAAATTTTTTCGTTTAGTTTACTAAATATTTGAAAAATATGAATTTTTTATTGATCCTACTGTGTGGTTGCGAGATTCTGCGCGACAAATAAACAGAACCTAAGGTGTCGCAGATGTCACTGAAGCACGAAATCGGTCGCCTGGATACATGTGCAGTTGATGCAAACGCTATGTTTGGTAACTGTGCGTGGCAAACCTTGCTTGGAAAAGATGATCAAAGCTCCGACTTATCGCTGGGATATGCTACATTCCCTCCCCACGGAACGTTGCACCAACATCGGCATGATGATGCAGAGTTTTACTTCTGCACAAGGGGTTCTGGCACGGTCGTGATTGAAGGAAACATCGTCGAGTTGACGGTGGGAGTCTCCGTCATGATACCCAGGAACGCATTGCATGAGGTGAAGGCGGGTGCTGACGGACTTGAGTTTGTGTATGGGTTTCCAAATCAACCGTATTTCTCTCAAGTTAACTATGAATTTGTAGAGCAGAATACGGGTCGCATTGCTTAGCGGATTGATCCGAACGTTCCGATCAGGTTTTTAATGAATAGAGGAAAGTTCGCGATGTACGCCAAGACATCAACTATTGCCCAGTACGACCCGGATCTGGCGTCAGCCATGGAAGCTGAGGCGGTTCGTCAGGAAGACCATATCGAATTAATCGCTTCTGAGAATTATGCGAGTCCTCGTGTATTAGAGGCACAAGGGTCAGAGCTCACTAATAAGTACGCTGAGGGCTATCCAGGGAAGCGGTATTACGGTGGTTGTGAACATGTTGATGTTGTCGAGCAACTCGCAATCAATCGGGCTAAAGCTCTGTTTGGTGCGGCATACGCTAACGTCCAGCCGCATGCCGGTTCACAGGCGAATGCCGCGGCCTATCTTGCACTGATGGAGGCAGGAGACACTGTTCTCGGAATGTCGCTGGCCGATGGCGGCCACTTGACGCATGGGGCGTCTGTAAACTTTTCCGGAAAGGTCTACAACGCGGTTCAATACGGCATCGATGCTGATGGATATATGGACTACAACCAAATCTCCGATTTAGCTGAAGCCCATAAACCAAAGCTTATTCTCGGTGGGTTCTCTGCATATTCGCGTGTGGTTGATTGGGCGAAGATGCGCGAGATTGCAGACAATGTTGGGGCGTATTTCTTAGTGGATATGGCACACATTGCGGGTCTTGTTGCTGCTGGCGTGTATCCATCACCAATTCCGCATGCGCATGTTGTCACGACGACAACCCACAAGACACTGCGTGGTCCACGGTCGGGTTTGATTTTGTCAGGACAAGACGACGAAACGTTGCACAAAAAATTGAACTCGGCTGTCTTCCCGGGCATGCAGGGTGGACCCTTGATGCATGCGATCGCAGCAAAAGCGGTTGCGTTTAAAGAAGCGATGGAGTCAGGGTTTAAGACATATCAGGAGCAAGTTGTTAAGAATGCGCAGGTGATGGCGAGCGTCTTCATTGAACGCGGATTCAAAATTGTGTCAGGCGGAACAGACAACCACTTGATGCTAGTTGACTTGGTTGCTCAGGGAATCACGGGTAAGGCTGCTGACGCAGCCCTTGGCGAGTCACACATCACGGTGAATAAAAATGCTGTACCAAATGACCCGCAGTCACCATTTGTGACGTCGGGAATCCGTATCGGTACCCCTGCGGTGACAACGCGTGGTTTTGTTGAGAGCGATTGCCGTGATTTGGCCAACCTAATTTGCGACGTCCTCGACCACCTTGATGATGAATCGGTGAAAGGACGTGTTCGCGATCAGGTTAAGGCGATGTGTGATCGCTTGCCGGTGTACCGCTAATCATCTGCTCGATCCGGGAGTCTTTCTTCGCCCATATTGAGTTCATCCAACCCCGGAATGCTTTGAGTTC
>JAYNIS010000167.1:0-2348 GCA_038109325.1 Gammaproteobacteria bacterium
TGTTGTCGATGATTACACCGCTTGGATGGCTCGAGCGAGTTCCGACTTACAAAGACCAACAAGAGAAACTTACTGATAAGGATCTGACGACTTACGGATTCCTTGGATATCCACTTCTGCAAAGCGCGGATATTTTGCTTTACCGTGTAGGTCATGTTCCTGTTGGTGCAGATCAGGTTGCTCACGTGGAAATCACGCGAGAAATTGCGCGTCGTTTCAATCACATTTACGGCCGCGAACCAGATTTCGAGGAATTGGCTGAATCAGCTTGCGACAAGATGGGTAAGAAAGGCGCGAAACTGTATCGTTCGCTTAGAAAAGCCTACTTAGAAAGTGGCGATCAAGAGGGCTTGCAGCGTGCCCAAGCGCTTGTCAAAGAGCAGCAGAACATAACCTTGGCTGATCGCGAGCGGTTGATTGGTTATCTTGAAGGCACAGGAAAAGTCATCCTTCCTGAGCCTCAAGCACTCTTGACTGAGGCTGCGAAAATGCCAGGCCTGGACGGTCAGAAGATGTCAAAGTCGTACGGTAATACAATTGGCCTGCGTGAAGATCCTGATTCTGTCTCAACAAAAATGAAGCGGATGCCGACCGATCCAGCGCGTGTTCGATTGTCAGATCCAGGGACACCTGAAAAATGTCCGGTGTGGCAATTCCATGAGGTGTATTCAGACCAACAGACGAAAGATTGGGCGCGACAAGGGTGCACATCTGCTGGCATTGGTTGTCTTGAATGCAAGCAACCAGTTATTGATGCAGTGATTGCAGAGCAAGATCAGATCATCGTTCGCGCAGCACTGTATAAAGAGAATCCGGATATGGTTCGGTCGATCCTCATTGAAGGCGCAGAAAAGGCTGAAGACGATGCGCGTCAAACGTTGAACGAGGTGCGTCAGGCGATGGGGCTCAGTTACCGGTGATCACGCATGTGCAGGGTGAACTTCCATTAGCTGTGGTTGAAGGGTCGCCTTTAACCCAGCTTCCCGAAGACCTGTACATTCCGCCGGATGCTCTTGAAGTTATTTTGGATGCATTTGAGGGCCCACTTGACCTGCTGCTATATTTAATTCGCCGTCAAAACCTCGATATTCTCCAGATCAATGTTGCTGAGATTACTCGCCAGTACATGGGGTATATCGGCTTATTGGAAGCGATGCGCTTTGAACTGGCTGCAGAGTATTTGGTGATGGCGGCGATGCTTGCCGAAATTAAGTCACGCGCACTTCTGCCAAGACCTTTGGGTGCAGATGAGGATGAAGACGAGGATCCGAGAGCTGAACTCATTCGACGGCTTTTGGAATATGAAAAAGTCAAAATGTCTGCCGAGGCATTGGATGAGCTACCTCGCATTGATCGCGACTTTCAGGTGGCAGAAGCACAAAAACCTGAGATTGATCAGTACACAGCACTACCTGCGGTTGATTTGTCTGAACTCGTGCTCGCTTTCGGTGAGTTGTTGGCTAGAGCACGTTTGTCGTCAGCGCATCAGATTGAATGGGAGCCACTGTCGACACGTCAACGGATGAGTGAAGTGTTGATGAAGCTGAAGGATCGCGCTGAATTGACCTTGTCAGATTTGTTTTCAGCAGACGAAGGCAAAGCCGGTGTGGTGGTATCATTTCTTGCAATCCTCGAGCTCGTTCGTGAGGGCTTGTGCGCATTGATCCAGGCAGCTCCCGGGAGTCAAATTTATATTCGGAGAGCGAGCCAAGATGTCTGATATTGATTTGAAGCAGATTCTTGAAGGTGCGTTGTTTGCGAGTCGACAGCCGATGAGTATTTATCAGATGAAAAAGCTCTTTGGGGATCAAAAAGCGCCGACCGAAGGAATGTTACGCGAGGCACTTGCGAGTCTTGCTGACGAGTATCAAGGTCGGGCAGTGAGTCTTGTGGAAGTCGCTGGCGGTTTCCGGTTCCAGGTGATTGACGCGCTTGCCCCCTACTTAGTGAATCTGACTGATGAAAAGCCTGGAAAGTACTCGCGAGCGACTCTCGAGACGCTTGCAATGATTGCATATCGTCAACCGGTGACTCGTGGTGAAATCGAAGCGGTACGTGGAGTTGCTGTAAATACACAGATTGTTCGTACGCTTGAAGAGCGCGGATGGGTTACAGTGGTAGGGCATAAAGAGGTACCAGGACGCCCAGCATTGCTGGCAACCACCACCCAGTTTTTGAATGATTTTGGGTTGAAATCCTTAGAAGAATTGCCGAGCGCAGAAGATCTGATTGCTGCTCCAGCACAAGACCTTCTCGATCAAATGGACAATCATCGTGAGTGAACGACTTCAAAAAGCGCTAGCCAGAGCAGGCTATGGATCTCGCAGGATGCTCGAGACAGCCATCAC
>JAYNIS010000168.1:0-2345 GCA_038109325.1 Gammaproteobacteria bacterium
GGAATGCGTCTTGTGGAATCTCAACCCGACCCACTTGCTTCATCCGTTTTTTACCGGCTTTCTGTTTTTCTAACAACTTACGCTTCCGTGTAGCATCGCCACCATAACATTTTGCTGTGACATTTTTACGCAACGCTTTCACGGTCGTCCGCGCAATCACATGACGCCCAATCGCAGCTTGGATTGCAACATCGAACATTTGGCGAGGGATCAATTCACGGAGCTTTTCAGCAAGTTCACGACCTCTCGACTGTGAGTGCTCCTTATGAACGATCGCAGCGAGCGCATCAACACGCTCCCCGTTTATTAGAATATCAAGTCGCACCAACGGACAGGACTCAAAACGCACGAAACTATAATCGAGTGAGCCAAACCCCCGCGTCGCCGATTTCAGTCGGTCAAAGAAGTCCATCACAACTTCAGCCATCGGAAGATCAAACTCAATCTGAACCTGACTTCCCATGTATTTGAGATCTCTCTGAACACCACGCTTTTCCAAACAGAGAGTCATCACCGAACCAACATATTCATTCGGTACCAAAATTGTTGCAGCGACGATAGGCTCGCGCATGTCCTCGATCGAGCCAATATCTGGAAGCCGTGAGGGATTATCCACATAGAGCGTCTGGCCGTCGGAAGTCACAACTTCATACACAACAGTCGGTGCTGACGTTATCAGATCAAGATCGTATTCACGCTCGAGACGCTCTTGAATAATCTCCATATGTAACATCCCGAGGAAGCCACAACGGAAGCCAAACCCGAGAGCGTCGGAGGTTTCAGGTTCATAAATCAAACTAGCATCATTGAGCGTCAGTTTTTCTAAAGCGTCGCGGAAATCCTCGAAGTCATCCGCTGACACAGGGAATAAACCCGCATAAACCTGTGGTTTTACCTTTTGGAACCCAGGTAACGCATCGGTGTCTGGGAATTTTGAATCAACCAATGTGTCACCAACCGGCGCCCCATGAATGTCCTTAATACCGGCAATCATGAAGCCGACCTGACCTGCTTGGAGGACGTCTTTAGAGAGACGCTTTGGTGTAAACACACCAACATCAACCACCTGCCAATCACGACCAGTACTCTTGACGCGAATTTTTTGGCCTTTTCGCAAAGACCCCTGGGTGACTCGAACCAACGAAACAACACCCAGATAACTATCGAACCAGGAGTCGATGATTAATGCTTGTGTCGGAAGTGTGCGATCCACTGATGGTGGTGGAATTTTTACAATCAGTTGCTCGAGAAGATCATCGATACCCATGCCACTTTTGGCCGAACACGGAATCGCATCCGATGCATCGATACCAATGATGTTTTCAATCTCTTCTTTAACGCGATCTGGCTCAGCTTGTGGAAGATCCATTTTATTTAAGACCGGCACGACCTCGAGGCCCTGCTCAATTGCCGTGTAGCAGTTCGCCACCGATTGCGCTTCAACACCTTGAGCCGCGTCAACCACGAGCAAAGCACCTTCACAAGCATACAGCGAACGCGACACTTCATAGCTAAAATCGACATGACCAGGCGTATCAATGAAGTTTAATTCGTAGGTTTCACCATTAAGCGCTGTGTAATTCAGCGTCACACTCTGCGCTTTGATGGTAATCCCGCGCTCTCGCTCAATATCCATCGAATCAAGCACCTGAGCCGCCATCTCACGATCTGACAGACCACCACAACGCTGGATGAAACGGTCAGCCAGCGTTGATTTACCATGGTCAATGTGAGCGATGATAGAAAAGTTTCGAATATGTGGCGGGTCAGTCAAGACTCCATTGCTCCTAGCGAAAAAATCGCGTTAGTTTAACGACCTAATCGCAAAGTGAGAAACGTTGAGTTACCTCCGCGTACAACAAGAACTGGAATTGGCCGGTCTGTAGGCAAAGAATCCAACAAATTTTGCAGATCTGATACCCCCGAAACCGCGCGGCCACCAACCTGCGTGATGATATCGCCTGCTCTTAAACCCGCACTTAACGCCGGATCTCCACCAACCTCTTTAACCAAGATTCCACCCTGAAGGTTGTTCTCTGCCTGAAGCCCATCAGGAATCTCATCCACAGTCATACCCAGAATTGCTTGAGGCTGTGATGACATCGCTTGAGCCACCTGATTTGCCTCAGGAAGCTGCTCAATTGTCACATCCAATGTCAGTCGATCACCCTGACGAACAACATCGACAGGTACCGTGGCACCCGGACGCACGAGACCAACCATCGGCGGCAGGTCAGATGAGCGCTCAACATCTTTACCATTAAACCGGACGATGATGTCGCCTGGCTGGACACCCGCTTTACCGGCAGGACCGGTACCTGAGGCCTGAGCAATCAACGCTCCCA
>JAYNIS010000169.1:0-2333 GCA_038109325.1 Gammaproteobacteria bacterium
GGGCATCAGTTTTCACAGTGTCTGTTTGAGCAGTCTGAGCTGGCGTTGAGGGACGCGAGCTCGTCGACGTTTGCGCGCTTGGGTTGTTACCTGCGGGTGCCCTGCTAGTCTCTGCACCTTGCGATGAAGTTGCAGGTTCGGCGACGCGCGCAGCTTCGACTTGTTCCGCTGCAATAGCAGCTGCAGCCGCTGCCCGCTCGGCTTGTTCTTTTGCGCGCTGTGTATAATTCGCATCGGCATGGATAGTCGTCGAGGCGCATCCGATCGCGAGCGCTGTTAATTGAGCCGCCAGGCGCTTTAAATTCATTTGTGTCCCTATGCCATAGGTGGTTTTTAGCCGAATGTACATAACAGACTCGGTTTGAGCAACGGTTCCTGTAGTTTACAACCTGAAAACGAGAGTCTCTAACGATCTCAAATACCTAGCTTACAAAGGTAGCTCTTTCATAAACCGGAACTTAGAAGCTTAATGAAATAATTTCGTGATTTCTCTGCTTTGTGCGAAAACCTATATATGGTGCGGGTTTCCGCATGGTCTGGCGGGTTATATGTGTAGGCTACTTGATCGGTTGGAGCGTTCGTTTTGAATCTAATCGATCTGACAATTAACACATCGCTTAGGTTTATTAAACTTTAGTCTAATTTGGAGACTTGCTTGTGGATATAGCTGTTTTGGGATCAGGGACTATCGGAAAAAGTTGGTGCGCACTTTTTCTGGCTGCTGGGCATAGTGTCGTTGCTTATGACCCGGACCCTAGTATGGAAGGGCGTATCTTTGCTTTCATCGAAGCTTCAAAATCGTCTTTGCAAAGGTTGGGGTATCCGTCGGCAGGTTCTATCGACCGGTTTCGATTTGCTCAGAATGCTGTAGATGCGGTACAGGGCTCTGAATTCATTCAAGAAAATGCTCCTGAAAAAATCGCTGTGAAGCATCAGTTATTTTCTGAGATTGAATCGCACCTTGAACCCAATGCAGTCATTCTTTCCTCAACGTCAGGCATCACTCTTGAGAGGCTGCAGTCAGGTTTACGTGATCCTAGTCGGATTGTGATTGCACACCCATTTAATCCACCGCATTTGATCCCGTTGGTTGAGCTATTAGGAAATTACGAGACGGATCCTCTGGTCATAGAGCGCGTTCGCGCGTTCTATGAATCCCTTAGAAAGGTTCCGGTTGAGTTAAAGAGGAGCGTTCCGGGGCACATCGCAAATCGGATTCAAGCGGTTGTATGGCAAGAGGCTTTGCATCTTGCCCAGGAAGGAGTCGCATCCTTGTCAGACATTGATAAAGCAATCGCTAACGGTCCAGGAATCCGGTGGTCGATTTACGGACCAAACCAGCTATTTTCTCTTGCAGCAGGGGATCAGGGCCTCGAGGGGTTTATTGAGCATCTCGGCCCTTCTTTTCAAACATGGTGGTCATCAGCAGGCCGTGTTGAATTCAATTCAAAAACTATGGATATGGTTCGAAGCCAATTCTGCCAAAATGATCAGGACCTCGATGCGATGAAGATTTACCGTGATGAGCTTCTGGTGAAAATTTTGGAAGCGAAAATCGCGATGGAAGATCGCGGAAAACAGAGCTAATCATAGGCTTATGGCGCAATCTCGCGAATTGGTATTTCAGCCAAGATGCACTTGGGATCCGAGCTTCAGTTCTCGTAGATCTTCTTCCAAGCCACGCTGACCATCTCAACGATATCTTCATCCATCTTATCGACATCATGATCTTGAACCATATTCTGGATTAATGTGTTTGAGCCTGACTGCCAGCGATATGTGTACTCATCAAATAGCTCGATCGCCCTCATGATATCGTCATCGTCGAGTTTTAAATCGTTCTCAAGCGCAAACTCAGCAATGCACTGACCAAACAGTTCCTCTTGTTCTTCGTTCATAGTGATTTTCAAATATCTGAGTAAGGAATGCGCCGGTTAGCAAGAATTAATTGGTGCCCATGAGCGGCACCAATATTAAACTCATAAACTTCAAAAAAGCTCTGTTTAATTGGCACTTTAGCACGATCTATTCACCAAATGTCCTTAAATTTTCCTCTAAATTACACAAATGTCCCTACAAATGTCCTTAAAATCTCACAGGCCACCCCTAAGCAACACACCGGGAGGGGGTAGATTACTTTTGTGTAACCAGTACCACCTGCCTAGGTTTGCTAAAGGGTGCTTTTTGAAAAGGGGGATGATGCAGTCGACCCATGCTTGGTTTAGGCAAACCAGTAAAAGAAAGCGGAGAGTGACCCTAGGCTCAAGATTGTTGAAGTAAGAATGCCTGAAGAAGTCCTTGCGACGTACACCTGATATTTTTGCGCTAATACA
>JAYNIS010000170.1:0-2323 GCA_038109325.1 Gammaproteobacteria bacterium
TGTTTTATTGGTTTGCTCGCTGGCCGTTCGCTCGGTTTTTAAGGAATACACAGATTCATGCTTGATCCCAAACTTCTTCGTAATGAACTCGATTCAGTCGTTGCACAACTCGCACGGAAGGGCGTTGTTTTTGATGTGTCGGCATACCAGGCGCTAGAAACGAAGCGGAAGTCATTGCAGCTTGAGACTGAGTCGTTACAAAACAAGCGTAAGGATGGATCGAAAACTGTTGGTCTTTTGATGAAAGACGGCAAGAAAAACGAAGCCGAGAAGTTAAAGGCTGAGATTGCTGAAATTGGTGATGCATTGGCAGCTATTGAAACGCAATTCCATGAGGTGCAAGTAGGGCTTGACCGAATGCTCATGGAAACACCAAATCTTCCGGATGCGAGTGTTCCGGAGGGAACAAGCGAAGACGATAACGTTGAAATCGCTGTTGTTGGTCAAAAGCCGGAATTTGGGTTTGCTGTTCGTGATCATATCGAGATCGGGGAGTTGTTTTCGGGGTTAGATTTTGATCGTGCAGCGCAACTTTCTGGGAGTCGTTTTGTCACTATCCATGGGGCTTTTGCGAAGTTACACCGAGCATTGATCCAATACATGCTGGATTTGCATACAGAGCTGCACGGGTATGCTGAGACCTACGTCCCTTTGTTGGTGGATGGATCGATACTCGAGGGCACGGGTCAGTTACCGAAGTTTAAGGATGATTTGTTCCGGATTGCTCCAGAAGATGGTGGTGGCCGCGAGCGTTATTTGATTCCGACGGCAGAGGTACCACTGACGAATCTTGTTCGAGATTCAATTGTGGATGCAGCATCACTACCACTTCAGTATGTGGCTCATACCCCTTGTTTCCGTGCCGAAGCGGGTTCTTACGGACGTGACGTCCGCGGTATGTTCCGTCAACATCAATTTGATAAAGTGGAATTAGTGTGGATTACGCATCCAGATAAGAGTTGGGAAGCACTTGAGTCATTGCGTGCACATGCGGAAGCTGTCCTGCGTGGATTAGGTCTGCATTATCGTGTGGTTGATCTGTGTGGTGGTGATCTCGGGTTTTCTGCAGCGAAAACCTATGATCTTGAAGTGTGGTTACCGGGACAAAATCAGTTTCGTGAAATCAGTTCATGCTCAAATTGTTTAGATTTCCAATCACGACGGATGCAAGCGCGTTTTAGAAATGAGAACGGCAAGCCTGAACTCGTTCATACACTCAATGGGTCTGGCGTTGCAATCGGGCGTTGTCTTATCGCAGTTGTTGAAAACTATCAGAATGAAGATGGATCGATCACTGTGCCAGAGGTCTTGAAGCCGTATATCAAGGCTGATCGACTGACACCCTAACTAAAGGCATTTTGTTGGTTTCGGGAGGCCAGATACGCGAGCGAGCTGTTTGGCCGGGCTGACAGGAAACAGTTTATGGAGATAAATACTGTTTCCTTTGTCAGGTCCCGCCTCTAATTTGATCCACTTCACTAGCGGCCGCATCGCTGGCGCGTGTTCAAATTCGTCATAGTATCGGCGGACTAATTTAATTAACTCCCAATGCTCGGAATCGAGTTCAATGGATTCCAGCGCAGCAAGCTCGAGGGCTACAGCTTCATTCCAATCATTGAGATTCTCTAAATAGCCGTCGGCATCGAGTTGCAGTGACATGCTAACTCCATGTGCGACAGGGTGATGATTCAAGAAGATCAATCCACTGGTCTGCGTTGATGGCATCGATATTCGTGTTCGAAAATAGGGCTTTATCGTCCTCAAATATGACAGCGCGGCAGGGGATTTGATGTACCGCATGGAGTGCATTAAGGGCACTGCCTGCAAGAACCGCTAGATCGTCATCTGCGAGCCAATCGATTGCGTCATCAAGGCCAGTTGTTGATGTCACCAGATGAATCATTATGCCTCCAGTACCACATCGCTTGTGTCGAGACACTCACGAATTGTTTCGCGATCACAAGCGATCCCTGGGAAGGCCTCCGCAACCTGAACATCGCGCGCTTCACAACTCACTTGATCAATGAGGATGCTGTCGATGTCGTAGAGAGGGAGACTTTTCAGCTTTCCGCTGAGTGCAAGCGCGCTGTCTTCTGGCATTGTCGGTAAGCTTGCCCATGATACGCCAGCATCTTGTAGTACCACAGATACCGGGCACTCAAAGGTCGCGAGCACTAGCGCCATATCAACCATCTCACGGGTACCGAGTGATTCAGTTGGGCCTGAACGGATCACTAAAGTGACGGATTTCATCGAAATTGCACCACGCGATCGGCGGATTGGAGCTTTTCTGTCCATTCGCCCAGTCCGCCAAGACGAACAC
>JAYNIS010000171.1:0-2313 GCA_038109325.1 Gammaproteobacteria bacterium
CATGTGACGTTGCGACGGAGCTGGGGGGTTCGCCGCCTGATCAGAATTCAGCGTATCATCTGAGCTGTAGCTCTTGAGGAATTAGAATGCAAGTAGCCATTATCGGTGCAGGAAGCTTCGGTACTGTTCTCGCCGACATTGCCGCCCACAATGAATGTGAAGTACAGATCTTTGCGCGTCGTGAGGAAATGGTGCATGCAATCAACGCAATTCATCGCAACCCTCAGTATCATCCAGAGCTTGAGTTGCATGCATCGATAAAAGCATCAAATGATCTCGGCGCTGTCGTTTTGGGTGCGGATCTCGTGCTCTTATCTGTGCCCTCGCGGTCAATGGATGCTATTTGTCAGGAGTTGACCCAGGTGCTTATCCCTGGGATTCCTCTTCTGTCGACCACGAAGGGTATTCGGTCTGATGGGTTTAAATTGATGAGTCAGGTGATTAAAGAGCATCTGCCAGAGAATCCCGTTGGCGTCTTGTCAGGGCCTAATCTTGCTTATGAAATCGCCAAACGGCATTTGACGGCGTCAGTGGTCGCGAGTCAGTCCCCATTGGTCCGCAAGTTGGCTCGAGATGCTTTTTCGACTAGATACTTCAGGCTCTACAGCTCAGAAGATTTGATTAGCGTCGAACTTGGTGGAGCGCTTAAAAATATTTATGCCATTGCTGCGGGCCTCGCCGATGGATTAGGTGTGGGGCAAAACACAAAAGCACTTTTGATCACGCGTGCACTTGCCGAAATGTCGCGGTTGTCATCTCACATGGGTGGTAACCCACTCAGCTTCTTAGGGCTTGCGGGAGTTGGTGATTTGTACGTCACGAGTGTCTCGCCGTTGTCCAGAAACTTTCGTGTTGGAAGGGCGTTGGCCGAGGGTAAATCTTTAGAGGCTGCAGAAACTGAGCTTGGTCAGGTGGCCGAAGGGGTAAACACACTGCGACTGGTGTATGAACGTTGTGACATAGACGGAGTCGCGATGCCGATTTTGAGAGCACTTTATGATGTCATTTTTGGCGGTAAGCCCGTGAGGCAGACCGCGCTACAGATGATGCAAGCGGCGCACACGTCGGATGTTGAGTTTCTGATGCCGGGCGCGAACCCGGCGCTCTAGTTAGACTCGGCGATTCTGCAGATGCCCTGACAAGGTGTCAGCCATTTTCTTGAGCGATTTTTCGGTCGACTCCCAACTAATGCAGGCATCAGTGACAGAGACCCCGTATTTTAGTTGCGAAAGGTCATCAGGAATGCTCTGGTTGCCCTCGTTAATATTTGACTCGATCATCACGCCACAAATCGAACGATTTCCGTCCTTGATCTGATGAGCGATGTCGTCAAGCACGAGCGGCTGGACGTTGTGGTCCTTGTTTGAGTTGGCGTGCGAGCAATCAATGACGATATTCGTCGGCAGATTTGCCTTTTCGAGTGCCTGCTCGCACAAAGTAACACTGACAGAGTCATAGTTTGGCTTGCCACCACCGCCACGAAGTACGACATGTCCATATTGATTACCCTTGGTCTTGGTGATCGCGACCTGCCCCTGAGGATTGATGCCCAAGAATGCGTGACCGCTGACCACTGACTTCATCGCGTTGACTGCAACATCAAGCGATCCATCTGTGCCGTTTTTAAATCCAACCGGAGAAGAGAGTCCAGAGCTCATCTCGCGATGCGTTTGTGACTCGGTTGTACGAGCGCCGATAGCGGTCCAAGTAATGGTGTCTTGCAGATACTGCGGGGAGATCGGATCAAGAGCTTCGGTTGCAAGTGGAAGCCCAATTTTTGATAGCTCAATCAATAGGGTACGCGCTTTTCGTAACCCTCTTTCGATATCAAAGCTTCCGTTCAAATGGGGGTCATTGATTAAACCTTTCCAGCCAACGGTGGTACGCGGCTTTTCAAAATACACGCGCATGATGACGAAAATTTGTTCTCCAACTTGATCGGCGAGCGCCTTCAGACGTTTGCCATATTCAAGTGCAAGTTCCGTGTCGTGGATCGAGCAGGGCCCGACAACTGCAAACAGTCGGTCATCTCTACCATCCAAAATATCTTTGACTGTTTGTCGTGATTTTGCGATGAGATCGCGGGCAGATTCAGGTAAGGGGAGCTCCTTTTTGAGCTCAGTCGGTGTAATAACCACCTGATAGTCATCAATATTTAAATCCGATAGGCGCATAACTTTAGGTCATCATGAGTTTTGAATTGAGGGCGCTATTGTAGAGGTGAACTGTAGAGAAGCAAGAAAATCTATTGACACAAATTTCAGAGACAGTATTATCCGCCCCCATCGTTGCTCGCGGGTGGATAGCTCAGTT
>JAYNIS010000172.1:0-2296 GCA_038109325.1 Gammaproteobacteria bacterium
TCTGACCTTTGCCTCCGGAGGGCAACGCTCTATCCAGCTGAGCTACGGGCGCTTTACACGAAGCAGGAGTTTACACGCTTTATTGATTTTACCAATGTGATTCTAGCAGTTCATGAACCACCCAACAAAATACCCATGGCACTCTAACCCATGACAATCTATAATTTTGCGCAGAAAATTTAACAAGAGGCATGAGGTTCTCAATGAAAACGGTTATTACCGCGATCGCATCTCTATTTGCACTATCCGCATTTTCTGCCAGTGAAAACGCCGACGCGGTGTTAGAACGCCTGAAGCATCCGGCTTCTGTTTGTGTCATGGGCGACCCGTGTTCTGACAATGTGGGTAAGGCGCCAGTCGCAGCGGCAGCACGCACAGGAGATCAGGTGTACAACGTTGGTTGCGCGGCTTGTCATGCAACTGGGGCTGCTGGTGCCCCAAAAACGGGTGACTCTGGGGCTTGGGCCGCACGTGTTGAAAAAGGCATGGAGACACTCGTTAAGAATGCGATAAACGGGTACAACGCAATGCCTGCTCGCGGTCTGTGTGCTGATTGTTCTGATCAAGAGATCGCAGACTCCGTAGCCTACATGGTGAATGCTCTTTGAGATTTCCTATATTGGCCGGTCCCAGGTTGGATCGGCCAAGTTCTGATCATTTTTAACTCGATCAAGCTTTCTCAATAATCTCTGAATAACAGCCTCAGGAAGAGGCGTGAGCTTATTTGGCTCTTCGCGGCTCATTCTTGGTTCCCCAGATGCCTCGACTGCGATACGTCTTTCATCATCGGAACCATTCGAAAATAGAGCCAAATCAACGCCCGCATCTAATGTGTTACGTACCTTCTCACTAATCGTCCCAGAGATCGCCCTCATCGTTAGACAGTCGGAAACAATCAACCAATCGCCAAACGTGTCTCGGACATTTGTCATGGCTTTCTCTGAGGTTGTGATTGGTAAAGTATCCCACTCTGGAATCACAACATGCGCCGTCATCGCCCAGCGGGTTCCTGACACCACTTGAAACGGGATCCAATCAGACTGCGCAAGTATCTCGGTCGGCGCCTGAATCACTGGTAATGAATCGTGACTGTCTGATTCGACGCGGCCCATGCCAGGGATATGTTTCACAATCGCGGTCACGCCACAGCGGCTTAAACCGTCGATGAATGCGGTAGCGAGCGGAATCACTTCGGCGGGAGTCGTGCCAAACGAACGATCACCGATGACCTGATCGGCTCCCTGAATGTGTAAGTCGAGGACTGGAGCAGCTGCATGAGTGATACCAACCTCTGCCAATTGAGAGCCAATGACTTGGCCTAGACTGTTCGCTGCCTCGAGGCCTGCGAACTGATGTTTCCGCCAGAGCTTTCCAATATCCAACGCTGAGGGGAGTTGGGGCCAATTCGGACTCTTCAGTCGTTGAACACGCCCTCCCTCCTGATCAACGACGATGATGGCATCGTCACCCAAGACCTCAAGAATCGATCCACAAAGCGCTTTTAATTGCAGTTGATCTTCAATGTTCCTGGAAAATAGGATGACGCCATAGGGTTGCAGCTCATTGAGCCATGTGACCTCTGAAGACGAGAGCACGGTACCCTGGAGCCCGATAATAATGGGACGATACAGATTCATGCAGATTCACCTTTCAACATCGCATGCAGCGCGCTCAGCGTATCCTGACCCTTTTGTCGTGCCATTTCAGGATCCAGTTCATCCTTCCCGTGCCAGTGAACATGTTCTTCAGGCAACTCATCTAAAAATCGACTCGGTGTCGTTTCAATAAGCTCGCCAAACTGTTTCCTTCGCTTCGCATAGGTGATAGTGAGGTTTTGCTTCGCCCTCGTGATACCAACGTACATCAGCCGGCGCTCTTCTTCGATGGTGTCGGCTTCCATCGAGTTTTTATGTGGAAGTAAATCTTCCTCTACACCCATGAGGAAAACGTCTGGAAATTCCAAGCCTTTTGCGGCATGCAGGGTTGCGAGTTGGATCCGATCACTGTCATCTTCCTCTTCCTCTCGTTCTAAAATGTCCCGGAGTACGAGTTTCCGAATCGCAGCCTCAATTGCGGTGTCATCTGAATCAGCTTCATCCTCGTCAATTGCCTCATCAGCATCGCCTTTAAGATCTTTCCGGAGCGCTTCGAGTAGCTGCGTCACATTACCCCAGCGATGTTCCGCCATTGGTTCTGATGAGCTTTGATCTGATAGCCAGCCTCGGTAATTGATGCCTTCCAATAGCTCATCGATTGCCTGCATACCTTGGCCGACCAACAGATCACGTCGGGCTGT
>JAYNIS010000173.1:0-2291 GCA_038109325.1 Gammaproteobacteria bacterium
AATCGCTTTTTTGCTCGATATGCTTTTTTTCAACAGCTTTTTCGGTAGGCCGTTGTCTGAGCCAGTCACTGTATCCGCCAACATATTCGCGAAGTGTGCGATCTGGATCGAAGGACCAAATTCCTGTGACGACTGAATCGAGGAAATCTCGGTCGTGACTGATGACAATTAATGTTCCTTTATAACCGAGCAGCGTATCGCGAAGAATGTCGAGTGTTTCGAGATCCAGGTCGTTGGTTGGTTCGTCCATGATCAACAAGTTAGCGGGCTTCAAAAAGAGTCGCGCCAGAAGAAGTCTGTTACGTTCACCGCCAGATAGCATCCGAGTTGGTCCGCGGGCGCGCTCGGGCGAAAACAGAAAATCTTGCAGATATCCAATGACATGCTTTTTACCACCACCAACCTCAACGAAGTCAGAGCCATGCTGGAGATTGTCGATGACGGATGCATCATCATCGAGCGTCTCCCTTAACTGGTCAAAAAGCGCGATTTTAAGATTGGTTCCGAGTCTGGCAGTTCCCGATGTTGCATCAATTTGACGAAGAAGGGTTTTGATGAGTGTGCTTTTGCCCGCGCCATTAGGACCGATCACTCCAATTCGATCACCGCGTAGAACTGTTGTTGAGAACCCTTCAAATAGTTTTTTGTCGCCGAGGGTAAGACCTAATTCTTCTGCCTCGATCACTAGGCGTCCAGATTTGGAGGCGTCCACGAGTGTGAGGTCTGCTGTCTGCTGACGTTCTCTGCGTGCCGCGCGTTCACGCCTCAGCTGTTCAAGTGCTCGAACGCGGCCCTCGTTGCGAGTTCGTCTTGCTTTAATGCCCTGACGAATCCATTCCTCTTCTTTTGCGAGTTTTTTGTCGAATGCAGCAAATTGATCGGCTTCTGCTGCGAGCTCTTGGTCGCGTCTGTCGAGGTAGGTCTGATAATTGCACTCGTAACTTCGTAATGTGCCTCGATCGAGTTCGACAATGCGTGTTGCGAGAGCATCGAGAAATCGTCGATCGTGAGTGATGAACAAAACAGCCCCTTGGAACAATCGAATCTGTTCTTCTAACCATTCAATTGCCGGAATGTCTAAGTGGTTGGTTGGTTCATCGAGAAGTAACAGGTCAGGTTCAATGACAAGTGTCCGCGCAAGCAATACGCGGCGTTTCATGCCGCCTGAGAGTGCATTGAACTGTGTATCAGGGTCCAAACCGAATTTCGACAGGGTTTGGTCGACCATTTGTTCGACGCGCCAACCATTGGCCGCTTCGAGCGCTTGCTGGCAGGACTCGAGCTCTTGCATGTTTTTATCGGATGGGTCTTCAGAGATGGATTTCAGTACCCGGTGGTAGCGTTCAAGTAGTGGCGTTAGATCACCGAGACCCGAGGCAACAACTTGAAATATGGTGCCATCGGTTCCGGTCGGCACATCTTGGACAAGACGCGCGACTTTCAAGCTAGAGCTTTTGTTGATCTCACCTGAATCTGCAAGAATTTCTCCCGCGATTAACTTCATCAACGTCGATTTGCCCGCTCCATTTCGACCGAGTAATCCGATCCGCTCTTTTGGCTGAATTTTCAGGCTGAGATTCTCAAGAATGGCTGGGCCACCAAAACTCACCTGAATATTTTGTATCGACAAAATGCTCACACGATTCCTCCTTGGAAGCCATGTTGACGCCATGCTTCGTAAAGGACGATTGCGACAGAATTTGAAAGGTTGAGACTTCGGTTATTCGGACACATCGGGATACGAATCACTTCCGTGACCGCGCTGTGGTTGCGCAGGTCGTCTGGCAGACCGCGTGTTTCAGGTCCAAAAAGCAGAACATCATCCGGTTGATAGGTGATCGAGTCATAGGCTGTGGCACCTTTGGTTGAGACCGCAAAAATGCGTTTCCGAGGCGCTTTGACGTAATGCTCCCATGACTCAAATTCTGTTACGCGTGCGAGATCGTGATAATCCAAACCGGATCGTCTGACTGATTTTTCATCCAGAGAAAATCCGAGTGGACGAATTAGATGCAATTGACTGCCGGTGTTGGCACATAGGCGAATGATATTTCCTGTATTCGGTGGGATTTCAGGTTGGTAAAGGCAGACTGTGAGCATGGCGAGACAATACGCGCGTTACCGAAGAAAAGGAAGTGTCCTTAAGCGGTTCCAAAATGGAACGGATCAAGTATCCCAATGGCCCTTTTTTTCTCGAGCCATGGTAATGATCATTACTACAGGGAGAAGCTCATGCAATCAGTCGAAACACAGATCATTCCGCGAACATCAGATATCGGTAATCTCGAAGT
>JAYNIS010000174.1:0-2231 GCA_038109325.1 Gammaproteobacteria bacterium
AAAAAATAAGAAATGCAGCCATCAACTGATCAAGCGAATGTGTCCCGATAAACCAGAGACTTCCAATCCATCCCAATACTGTCGCAAGACACATGGCAATGCACATATCGAGAGTTTTTGTTAGCCCGATAAAGACGCCATCCAGCCAGTATGATCCGCAAAGGGCAAAGAGAATCCATGTAAACCAAGTCATTAATGAATTGGCCTCGGTCACCACATCCTGGAAATCTGTCAGCGCATCGAAGAGTTGGCTGTGGAATACATTAGCGAATAGAACGATGATTGCTGTTGAGGCGATGGAAAGAATTGCTCCAGCCCACAGGCTGTCGGTGAATCGTGCAAATTGCCGTTCCCCAAGGGCTTGGCCAGCCTCGATCTCTGATGCATAGGCAAATCCGTCCAGTGCATAGGCAGCTGTTGCAAGCAGGACCAAAATCAAACCGATTGCAGCTGCTTCTTGTACGCCGAGTCGAGCCGCGAATACGGATAACGTAACAAAAACACTATGTAGCAAGATGGTACGAAGCATCAGAGGTGTATTGATTTTGACTAGCAGTAACCAGAGACCAGATGCTTGAATCGAATCAATGACAACTTTGCTAAGCGTAAATTTTCTCCAAAGTACATATCCGGCAATCACAACCCCTGCGTATTCAGAGATAACTGTGCCAAGAGCAATTCCATAACTATTCAATTGCAGTTCTATTGCGAGCAGGTAGTTACACACAATGTTTAGGATATTGATGCCAACAGAGAGATAGAGAGCGATCCGGGTCAGCCCTTGCCCAATGAACCAGCCTGTCAACGCGATCAGAGTTAAGTTTGCTGGCGCCCCCCATAGCCGAACCTCTAAATATTCTTGAAGAGGGTCAGTCATTTCAAGAGTGGGCTTTGCGATCTTTAACAGAGGATCAATCGCTTGTGCCCCGGCAAGTAAAAGTAGGGAGCCGATTACTAGCGCGAGCACAACAGCATTTGCGACGATTCTGAAAGAATGGGCCTGATCGTTTGATCCGACAGCTTGTGCCACAAGCCCAGTTGTACCCATGCGTAAAAAAGAGAACGTACCAAAAAAGATAACAAGTAGCTCGGCACCGACAGTAACGGCCGCCAGGTAGTAAGCCTGATCCAGATGACCCGCAATTGCGGCATCTGTGAGTCCTAAAAGTGGCGTAGCAATATTGGCGATGATAAGAGGCCAGGCCAGTTGCCACAGCCGAGTATAAGCCTCTAGCCTGATATGAGATCGCATTGAGGATCAGCGCGTCGAGCAATCAAGATGTCTAAAAAGTCATTGGGATCTTTCACATGCGGTGGTGCTTGTGGACCGCCTTCACGTTTTCGCGCCAAAGCGACTAGGCGGAGCATCCAGAATCGAAGTGCGGCTGTTTCTGCGGCCTGAGGCCATTGGGAAACTTCCTCGGTTGTCAGAGTTCTGAAAGCGTTGTAACCGCGAACGAGTGCCACAGTCTTATCCGCATCGAGGCGCCCTGTTGGCTTTGAACACCAATCATTGATTGTGATGGCTAAATCGAACAGTAAACACCCATTACATGCGTTGTAAAAATCGATGATTCCTGCGAGCTTACCGTCATGAAATAGCGCGTTATCGCAGAACAGGTCACCATGGATGATGCCTTGAGGAAGTGATTCTGTCTCATCGACAAACTCTTTCGAGCGAGTGACTTGTTCCCTCAACGTGGTTTGATGATCTTCAGGAACCAGATCAATGACTCGATCAACGTTGCTTTCCCACCAAGTATTCCAACGGTGGTTTTTGCGAGTTAGATCTTGGTATGTTTGCGTTGCAGCATGCATTTTTCCGAGTGCTTCACCCATCTGTTTGCACGCGTCAATAGAGATTGGTGAGACTGTTGCTCCCTGAATGCGTTGGAACAATGCAGCTGGCTTTCCTTTGATTGTAAATAATCGGTTGCCGGCTTGATCGGCAATTGGTGTTGCTACTGGAACCTGATCTTCGGACAGTCGACGATTTAGCTCGATGAAGAATGGAATTTCATCAAATCCCTGTTCTTCAAAGATTTGGAGAACAGTCTCTTTTTGATCGAATGAAACAAAATACGTGGTGTTTTCAACACCGGCTTCCACTCCCTGAAAGCTTTTTAGTCCACCAAAATCAAACTGTTCGGTGAAATCCTGCATGTCTTGCAGGCTTAATTCTGTGTAAACACTCATCGCCGCGTCCTGTCCAAGCGCGGTATTATGCATCG
>JAYNIS010000175.1:0-2204 GCA_038109325.1 Gammaproteobacteria bacterium
TCAGACGACTCTTCAACCGCGCACGCGTTGATCGCGTTGAAATCAATATTCTGCGTGGCATCCTCAATAGCATTGAAAAGATGGATCCTCCAACCAATCAAAGGACTATTCAGGAGAATTATGGGTTTGGAGATGGAGAGCAGGATGATGTTTAAAGAAATGCGGGAAGATGTTCGAGCTGTTTTTGATCGCGACCCTGCTGCTCGCCATTGGTTCGAAGTTATCACCACGAGCCCAGGTCTTCATGCAATCTGGATCCATCGGCTATCTCACTGGTTATGGTGTCGTGGTCTCAAATGGCTCGCACGCTTAATCGCTCAGACAGCACGCTTTCTGACCGGAATCGAAATTCATCCAGGTGCAAAGATAGGGCGACGATTTTTTATTGATCATGGTATGGGGGTCGTGATTGGCGAGACAGCCGAGATTGGCAACGACTGTACGCTCTATCATGGGGTGACTCTCGGGGGAACGACCTGGAACCCTGGTAAGCGTCACCCGACCCTGAAGGACAGAGTTGTCGTTGGTGCAGGGGCTAAAGTCTTGGGACCGATTGAAATTGGTGAGGGTGCGCGTATTGGATCAAACGCTGTGGTCACGCGGCCGGTGCCGGCGGATGCGACTGCGATGGGCATTCCTGCGCGCTTCGTGACGAAGGGGCAAGCGGATCCTGAGTTTGAGGTTGAGAAGCGGCGTCGAGATATGCATGAGAAGGCTGGATTTGATCTTTACGCGCTCGGTGAAGACGTTCCCGATCCTCTCGTTCGGTCAATCCATGCGATTCTCGATCAGTTGCTCCTTGTTGATCAAAAAATGCACACGATGGGTGAGCACTTGTGTCAGGTGAACCCGAAGTATTGCGATGAGGATTTGCCGACACTCGATGAAAAAGAATTAATGGGCGAATTGGGTGTGCCTGATAACGCATCGGAAAAAACAGGATGATAACTGCGTATTTTGACAATGCGTCGACCACTCCGGTTGATCCGCGCGTTATCGATAAAATGAAATCTTGCTTGGGTACAGACGGAACCTTTGGCAATCCAGCATCAACCACGCATGGATTTGGCTGGATGGCTTCTGAAGAGGTTGAATGGGCTAGGTCCAAGGTAGCCGAAACGATCGGTGCGGATCCTAGGGAAATTGTGTGGACTAGCGGCGCGACGGAATCTGACAATCTGGCGATTCGTGGCCTGCTTGAGGCGATGACGGAAAGCACTGGTCGAAACACAATTATCACCATGGAAACAGAGCACAAAGCGGTACTTGATACCTGCGCCCATCTCCGTAACGCAGAAGTGATTTATCTAAAACCAGAAGTAAACGGACAACTTCGTCTCGATTCCTTGGCGGAGGTGCTTGATGAGACCGTTCTGTTAGTCTCGGTGATGCTTGTCAATAATGAAACAGGTGTCGTACAGCCGATTGCCGATATCGCAAAAATGGCCCATCAGGCAGGTGCTTTGGTGCATTCCGATTTAGCGCAGTCGGTTGGTAAGCTTCCATGGACAGTTGACTCGCTTGGAATTGATCTTGGTTCATTATCCGCGCACAAAATTCATGGGCCTAAAGGGATTGGAGCGCTCTATGTCCGTCGCGGTTCGTGTCGCGTAGCTGAACAGCAACATGGTGGACAGCATGAGCGAGGGATGCGGTCAGGGACGCTGCCAACACATCAGATTGTTGGTATGGGTGAGGCGTATCGGATCGCAAAAACCGAAAGTGAAATCGAAATTGAGCGATTGAATCAGTTCCGTGACCGTATTGAGTTAGCCATCCGTGAACTCGGAGGAATACGGTGCAACGGGGTACGCGGTGTGCCGCACATTTTGAACATTACGGTCGATAAGGTCGATGCTGAGCGGTTAATGGCGGCGATGCCACAAATTGCGGTTTCAACAGGAAGTGCATGTAATTCAGCGACCATTGAACCATCACATGTCCTTCATTCCATGGGACTAAGCCGGCATGAGGGACTATCCTCTCTGCGAATTAGTTTGGGACGGATGACGACATCCGATGAAGTGTCTATCCTGATCGATACACTTACCAATGCAGTTTCTCAATTAAGGAGTGCAGCATGAATCTCGTTGTGACGCCAGAGGCGGTGGATCATTTGAAGGGCGCGCTTTCGCGCAACACGGATGCAACAGCGATTCGGTTGGGTGTGAAGACCTCAGGTTGCTCGGGCTATGCCTATGTCA
>JAYNIS010000176.1:0-2191 GCA_038109325.1 Gammaproteobacteria bacterium
TTGATGCGCGTATCCGATCAATTGACCTGGATTGCTGAGGCAGTGGTTTCAGAAGTACTCCACTACGCGTATCGAGAAGTTGCGAATAAGCACGGGCAACCTGTTGTTATTGAATCTGATCGTGATGAGGCTTTAGGTGTTTCTGTCCTCGGATACGGCAAATTAGGTGGTCTTGAAATGAGCTATGGTTCAGATCTAGATCTCGTTTTTGTTCATGGCATCGATCCAGATCAGATGACAGATGGCGATGTTGCAATTGAGGGCGGTCTTTTCGTGAATCGTGTTGTGCGTCGGGTCATTGCCTTGATTGAGACGAATACGCGGTTTGGCCGTTTATATGAAATCGATACACGACTACGACCATCCGGGCGTTCTGGATTGATGGTCGTTGGCCTTGATGCACTGAAAAAATATTTGGATGAATCTGCTTGGACCTGGGAATTGCAGGCCTTCGTCAGGGCGCGCCCAGTCGCTGGAGATCAATTCCTGAATACGAGGCTAAAGACCATTCGTGTCGAAGTGTTACGCAAGACCCGAGAGCCGAAAGCATTGTTGAAAGACGTTGTAGAAATGCGGGAAAAGATGCGCGTGCATTTGGGTAGTGGTGCAGGTGATTCCGGATTTGATTTAAAGCACGATCGAGGAGGTATCGTTGATATCGAATTTATGGTGCAATATCAGGTTCTAGCACATGCAGAAATGCATCCCGAGCTTGCGATTTATACGGATAATATTCGACAGCTCGACGGGCTTTCAGAGTCTGGGTGTATTTCGACAGTAGATGCAGATGCGTTGAAGAGCGCTTATGTCCGCTACCGGACGTTAAACCATGAAGCAATCTTGGCTGGCCGGAAAGGTCGTGTCGAAATCGCAGAGGTTGAGAACGAATGGCAGTTGGTTGAGGGTCTTTGGGCGCAGTGGATGTCTTCTTGAATTGATTGGAAATAAAAATGCAGCCGAACTTTGCTGATCGAGATGGATTAATTTGGTTTGATGGCGAACTCAAACCTTGGCGGGACTGTCAAACACACGTCCTGACACACACTTTGCATTATGGCCTCGGATGTTTCGAGGGTGTGCGTGCATATCAGACAGCTGATGGTGCTGCGATTTTCCGTTTACGGGATCACACGCGTCGCTTATTCGATTCCGCAAAAATTCTTGGCATGGATATTCCATTTTCGATGGAAGAGATCGACGCAGCGCAGAAAGCAGCCGTGGCTTCGAATGATTTGGACCATGCGTACCTGCGACCAATGGTGTTCTATGGTTCAGAGGGAATGGGATTACGAGCAGATTCACTTAAGACTCACGTGATCGTCGCTGCGTGGGCGTGGGGCTCGTACATGGGTGAAGAGAATCTGAAGCGTGGAATTAAGGTCCGTACTTCGAGCTATACGCGCCATCATGTGAACATCACCATGACGAAAGCAAAAGCGAATGGGAACTACATGAACTCGATGCTTGCATTGCAAGAGGCGCTGACTGGCGGTGCAGATGAGGCATTGTTATTGGATCCAGAAGGTTATGTTGCTGAGGGATCCGGTGAGAACGTATTTATTGTTCGTGATGGGGTGATCTACACACCTGAGCTCACGAGTTGTTTGGATGGTATTACGCGTAAGACCATTTTCAGATTGGCTAAAGAGCATGGACTTGATGTCGTTGAGAAGCGGATTACTCGTGATGAAGTACTCATCGCAGATGAGGCATTCTTCACAGGGACTGCGGCGGAAGTGACTCCGATTCGTGAACTCGACTCGCGGCCGATCGGGGCTGGTTCTCGAGGACCAATCACAGAAATGCTTCAGTCTGATTATTTCGACGTCGTCCACGGCCGCAATGAGAAGTTCAGCGAGTGGGTCACACTCGTTAAGGACTGATTCATGCCAACCTTAGTGGTTGGCCCGAACTGGGTCGGCGACATGATTATGGCGCATGGGTTGATTTCATATTTGAAGTCAAAGCGACCAGACGACCCAATCCATATGCTCGCGCCGAGCTGGAGCCTCGAAGTCGCTCGGCGCATGCCTGAGGTTGATCAAGTGATCGAGCTCCCTTTTGATCATGGTGAGCTGAAGCTGAAAGAACGATGGGCGTTTGCTCGTAAGCTTCGGTTCTCGCGTTATCACCGGGCTTTTGTTCTTCCCAACTCTCTGAAATCTGCATTGATCCCTGCAATGGCAGGAAT
>JAYNIS010000177.1:0-2174 GCA_038109325.1 Gammaproteobacteria bacterium
CTACTGGCAACTGCTTTTTACATGGAATATGTCACGGGGCTTGTTCCATGCGCGCTCTGTCTTGCTCAACGCGCAATGTTTGCGCTCATTGGAGTGGCTTGTCTGCTCTATATGCTTCCGTTTTATGCATCGAGACTAGTTTTTGCGGTCTTAAGCTTTGTTGGCTCTGGAATCGGGGTTTGGCTTGCCTCGCGGCAACTCTGGTTACAGTCGCTGCCAGAGGATCAGGTCCCAGCATGTGGCCCAGATATTTACTTTATGATCGAACGGTTCCCGCTCGCGGATAGCTTACAGACAATGCTGCTTGGCTCTGGTAGCTGCGCAGAGGTGCAATGGACGTTTCTGTCGCTGTCAATCCCGGGCTGGACTCTGCTTTTTTATGTCCTAACCGCGCTAGTGTCGGTCTACCTAATGCTCTTTCGCGGGCTACGGCCGTTTCGGCTATTTAACGATTAAGCCTGACGCGCTCCTGAGATACATCAGAGAGCTCGCCTGCTCCCAAATCAAACCACCATCCGTGAATCGTCAAATCGCCAGACAAAACGCGCTCTTCGATCCATGGAAAGGTTTTTAAGTTCTGGACCGATGCACGAATCGCGGCCTGTTCTGCATAATGCGATGATTGGTCGACATAAGGTTCCACCGCTTCTGCCGCAATCGATACCCAACGCGCGATGAACTCACGTTCAGATACTTCCCCTCGAATATGATTACAAAGCGCATGGATTCCGCCACAGTTGGAATGGCCCAGAATAATAATCTGCGACACCTTTAAATCTCGCACCGCAAACTCAATCGCTGAACTCGTTCCATGCAAACGGTTATCTGGCTCATAGGGTGGAACCAAATTAGCGACGTTACGGACAACGAAGAGTTCGCCCGGTGCAACTCCGAATAGGATTGCAGGATCCACACGGCTGTCCGAGCATGAGATCAGGAGTGTCGATGGCTTTTGGCCATGTGTCGCAAGCTTCCTAAACAGCGCAGTATCTTTTTCAAAATAGTCCTCACGAAAGCGTTCAAAACCTTGAAGTAGCTGTTCGATTTTAGACATCTTTCTATTCCTTATTACTCGCCAATCAAAAGCTATCTTATCCAAATCCAAGTCAATTTTTTTGATTTTTAGGCGAGATCAATATGTTTTAGAAGTTATTAAATTTGCGGGCCTGTCGTTTAGTAATATAAAGATATCAAACAAACAGACTAAGCCCTTAAATACCAGACAAGCTCTATCTACAATTATGGGACTTCTTGATTTCCACATCTGTGCGGCAGGTTTTTTCTTTTCTCTTCTCATTTTATGGTCGGGGGTTGGTGCAGGTGTTTTGGTGATCCCTGCACTCATTACTATCTTTCATGCAGAACCACTGGTAGCGATAGCGTCGGGTAGTGCTTTCGCGTTCATCTCAAAGATCATGATGACAGTTGGTCACGCTAAACAAGGTAGTATCGACTGGAGAGCAGCATTTTTATTCCTCCGAATCTGCCTCCCGATAGCAGCTGCAACCTCAGCGTCCATGGCTTACCTATCTAAAAACGAGCAAGGATTAGTTCTTGAGCTGACCTTAATAGTCGCCATCCTTACAGCTGGTTGCATCGCTCTGACCGCCCTCTTAAGCAGACGAGTCAAAGAAATGGTGTCCCGATGGTCGATAAATGTTTTGAGTGGAATAACCGGTATTTTAATGGGGCTCACTGGCGTCGGGGGTGGTGTCATGGTGGTCCCTGCATTGGCGACAAGCGGGGGCTTGTCTATGAAAGCCGCTGTAGCCACATCGATTCCTGTGGGTTTGACTCTCTCTCTTGCGGTCTCGCTCACCCTTGGGTCTAGTGGACTTGTAGACTACGGTCTTATTATTTCAATGCTAGTTGGTGCATTAATCGCCATCCCCATCGGTACAAGACTTTTTCATATCTTTTCTGAACAACTAGTCAAGCAAGTCACTTGTACATTGATCGCGGTTGCTTTAATCCAGCTAGCCATTAAGGCACTGGAAGTTATCCAACATCTGTAGCTGACTATCTGTGTAACTGCCGCAGAAGTATTTTCGGAAAGCATTAATCGATCCGAGACCGCGGCAAACCAGCGAAAAACAGATAACGCTTTCCAAAAAAATCTACAACAACTGATTAATTACGTACCGGAATTGTGCAGCGCACAAAATCACTGTATC
>JAYNIS010000178.1:0-2163 GCA_038109325.1 Gammaproteobacteria bacterium
GCGTGTTTGGAAACTCAGCCGCTACCTTGGATATTGCGTCGGCTTGCGCGAATCCGACGCCGAGAATAATTGTCGCGCCGCGCTCAGCCATACGACGTATTGCCTGCTCGCGTTGTGTCTCATTGGTGACTTCAAACTCCATCACCTGAATACCAGTCTCGTCTGTAAATTTCTTCACTCCGTTCCAGACACCTTCATTGAAGGATTTATCGAACTTTCCACCCATGTCATAAACAACCGCAGGTTTAACGTCCGATAAGACGGTTTTGATTTCGGATTTTTCCGTACCGCCAGGTATAAATGAGAAAACAATAGCGACTACAGCTACCACCACTAGGCCTATAAGCATATTTTTCTGTGTCATAGAAACCTCCTAATTAGCTCGATGACTTTATTGTTTTAAACCTATTTCTCTCAGCCTTGTTTGTAGATAGTCGTCTGCAGTCTTGCCAGGCTGAAGCAACACCTCGGGACGTGGGTGCAGGAACATCGGCATCGAGTACCTCGATACGTTGTTACCTGAATCGGGGTTCACTACTCGATGCGTGGTCGAGGGAAAGTACCCGCCGCTGATCATCTGCAACATGTCCCCATTATTTATCGTGATCATGCCGGAATCACAAGAAATATCGTGCCAGTTACCGTCGGAATCCTTGGCCTGAAGGCCGGGCTCTGATCCCGAGAGTAGGAGTGTAATCAGATTAATGTCTTCGTGAGCTGCTGCCCTAACCGCGTTGGGTTCTAGTTCCGTTTGTTTAATGGGTGGATAGTGCAGTATCCGTAGCAGTGATTGTTGACTGCCACCGATCATCTCTCCTAGGGGTATCGAGAACTTGGACGAAATAGCGTCGGGGGTTTGTTTTTGGATCCAGGAAAGTATTTCAGTGCCTAAACCGAGGAGATCATTATAGATCGCTCTAGTCTCAGCAGCGAGCTCCGCCGGTAAAACAGAGTCGGGGTAGACGTGAAAAAATTCCTTGAGGTCTTTAACCGGATGATCCTTTGCGTTTTCTGATCGAAACGCGAAGTAACCACTTTGCTGGGGTGGCTCCGGAGCGAACTCAAACTTAGTATCTGAGTGAAAGAAGTCCGCCCAACCTCGGTACAGCTGGGCTATACGTTCACCTGCAATCGGATGATTGTAGAGGACTGCGAACCCTGTCTCGTGCAGTGACTTATGGGCAAGTAGCCCCGCGTCCTTGTGTGTATAGTCGATCGTTTCTATGTTCATTGGATTGAACCGTGCCGGTCATCAGCGAGCTTGTCAGCGATGCATAGTAATTCGATGAACTTTTTCTGTATTGAGGTTGAATTTACACCCGTCGCTACACGGATTGTTTTTTTGTTCAGAGACTCTGAAACTCTAGTGCGGCCGCTTTCTTCTCCAGTGAGGATGACCTCTAACGGCAAATTCTCAAACTCAAAAAGGTCCGGATCGGTGACGCTGAACACTGCGCTCGGGTCATGCATGTAGCACTTTCTCGGTAAATTTTTAGACTCATGGAAGTCGAGATAAAAATCCACGGCATCGTTAAGGAAGCCACCGATTCTCGGAGAGCTTCTCGCTATCACATTGAAGTCCTCAGGACCGCATTGAACCTGCTCCGTGACATCTAGTCCGATCATTGTGACGTCCCAATTCGCCGAGAAAACAATTTCGGCGGCGTCGGGGTCCCCCCAGATATTTGCCTCCGCGTATTCCGAAACATTACCTGGTCGGGTAACGGTGCCACCCATCACAGTTACCGACATGGCCAGATCGGCGATCTCTGGACATCTTTCCAAAGCCATCGCGAGGTTCGTTAATGGTCCGATCGCGCAGACGCAAATCTCATTTGGGTTATTAATTATTGTCTCGGATAGAAACGTGCAGGCCGAGCGGGGGTCTGCGTTTTGGAGAGGCTCAGCAGCCGGGACACGACCAAACCCCTCTCGACCATGCACAAAATCAGCTGGGGGCGCGGGGACTCGTTTCATCGGTTTGTCGGCGCCGTGTGCCACGGGAGCGGGGTAAGCAGCCATCTCAGCTAAACGCAGGGCGTTTCGGGTCGCGATAGTTGTCGGAACGTTTCCGAAAACCGTCGTTAAGCCCATAACCCTCAGCCGGGTGTCAGAGAACGCTTGGTGAATGGCCATAGCGTCGTCGATGCCGGGATCTGTATC
>JAYNIS010000179.1:0-2144 GCA_038109325.1 Gammaproteobacteria bacterium
CCGATGAGCGAGAAGAGTTTGAAGGGCTTTGGCCGAATGTATTGATTCGCCATGCATCTGCTTTTCCTGCTGGTGAGTCTTTTGTTGTCAGGGATCTCCCTGATGCAGAGCGGGAGACGTTGAAAGCGCGAATTGCTGCCGATCCTTCGAGTTGGGTCGCGTGGCAGGCGATTGATTTGGAAACCGTTCCTGTGGCTGAAGGCACTGTACGCGCCGAATCGTTCGCGGTGCTTCGTATGTACACTGCGCAATCACAGGATCAGAAAGTTGACGTGATGCCTGGAGGTCTTGCCTCCTGCAATCATGATGCGTCTTGGGCCCAATTGCGCCCGAATACACCCGAGCGCTACAAAGATCTTTGGGTCATGGGGATGGAGCCGGACAATCAGCTCTCCATGTTTGCAGAGATGGATGCACCAGCGCTCGGTCCAGTGGATCAGTCCATGACCCCTAGTCGTGTTGCGGATGCGATGTTTTGGCTTGGCCGTTATGTTGAGCGGGCTGATGGACTCACACGTCTGGTGCGTGAAGTGTTGGCAGGGGCTATTGATGTGCGTACTGAACGCCAACAAGCAGCACTTTGGCTCTTAGGCGCTCAATTTAGAACCGATGAGATTAATTTCGATGATGCTGCATCGGAAATTCATCAACTCATGTTCACGCGGACAGCGCCTGGTGGTTTGAGTGAATTAATCAACGCGATCATGCGTAATGCGCGGGCGACCCCCGATTACTTGAGCGATGATGCCTGGCGCGCTCTGGTGAACCTTGAGCAAATGATTGAGCGGATTGGCTGGATGAAGCATGCAGATGCTGGTCGTTTGCTTGATCAGGTGGATTCGATTTTGATGCAGTTAGCGACCTTCTCAGGTTTGAATAACGACACCATGAGTCGAACCTTTGCGCACCGATTTATGGATATTGGCCGGCATCTCGAGCGCGCAAGTAAGACCCTGATGCTCTTGAATTATGCATTCCAAACGTTGAAGCCACAGGATATCAACCACTGGGAATTGGTGCTTGAAGTGACGGACACTGTGATGACATACAGACGTCGCTACAGGACACGCCTCCATCCAACCGCGATCTTGGATTTATTATTACTGGATATTGAGACTCCTCGTGCGATCGGATATCTCGCAGCCCGTCTTGAGAGCTTGGTACAGGGGTTGCCTGTGCAACAGTTAGTTGGCCGTAAGACGCAGTTACAACAGCTGGCATTCCGGATCCATGCGGCTCTGCAGTTGGCGCAAACAGAAGATTTGATGACGATTCAGGGATCGCCCAAGAAGCCGCTATTCGACACCTTAGATCATCAGATTGAAACACTCTCAAGCTTGAGTGAGGCCATTACGCTCGCCTACTTCAGTCATGCGGATGTCCCGCAACAACTGGTGAAGGTGAGCTGATGCGCTATCGAGTGAGACACCGCAATCGATACCAGTACGGGCAACCTGTGAGCTTGTGTCATAGTCATGCGACACTGCTTCCTCGGGAAACATTGAATCAACAAGTGCTCAGTGCTCGCCTGACGGTTTTGCCGGTCATCGAAGACGTGCATGAGCGGCAGGATTTGTTTGGTAACCGTGTCTCTCGATTCTCAATTGATGAAGTGCATACGGAACTAAATGTACTGGCTGAGTCTGAAGTTGAAGTGCGCCCAACGCGGGTTGATTTGGACCGTGATATTGCTTGGGATGCTGAGTCGACAATCCCAGCAAAAACACGTCTGTATTGCCGGCCGAGTTTGTATGTGCCGACCGGAAATGCAGATGTTCAGCAATTTGCGTCTGGATTTTTTACAGCCAGTCGAGGGCTCCTCGAATCGACCAATGCGCTCAATGAGTTTATTTTCCATGAATTCGTGTATGACGAGAATTTCAGTGATGTTGAGACGCCTGTTGGTCTTGTCTTGTCTGAAAAGCGGGGTGTGTGTCAGGACTTTGCGCATTTGATGCTTGCGACCTTGAGATCCAAGGGGGTTGCTTGCCGGTATGTGTCAGGCTATCTGGAAACCGATCCACCGCCTGGCCAACCGAAACTCATGGGTGCGGATGCATCCCATGCATGGGTTAGCGTCTTTGTTCCAGGGACCGGTTGGATTGATTTTGACCCAACCAATGGGTTATTACCGTCTGAGCGTC
>JAYNIS010000180.1:0-2140 GCA_038109325.1 Gammaproteobacteria bacterium
AACGGATGGATTGACGGCAAGGCTGTCATGATGGAAAGTCTCGAATCAATGGTACGTGCCGGTGCAGACTGTATACTCACATACTCCGCCATCGATGCGGCCGAAAACCTCACTGCTTAAGACAAGAAACATAACGAGGACATAATGAGCGACCAAATTACAACTCTGACGAATGACAACTTTGATTCTGTAATCAAGGATGCGCAAACGCCTATATTAGTAGACTTCTGGGCCGAGTGGTGTGGCCCATGCAAAATGATTGCGCCTGTCTTAGAAGAACTTGCAACTGAATATGCAGGACGCTTGACGATCGCAAAACTCAATGTGGACGATCACCGCGAAGCGACTGAAAAATTCAATATACGTGGAATTCCGACGCTCATCTTGTTCAAAAATGGTGAACCTGAAGCAACGAAAGTTGGTGCGCTGTCTAAAAGCCAGCTCGCAGCATTTCTTGACTCAAACATCTAAAAGACTAGACGAGCACACCGAAAGCGCCTAAGCTTTCGGTGTGGATGCCCTCCACAACTCCCTTTGTATTTCAGAAAACACATATTCACCAACCCAAATACCGCCCGTGGTCCGTGCCCGGGTGATCCAGAGAACACATGAACCTCACAGAACTTAAGAAAAAATCAATGCCGCAACTCCTTGAGATTGCGGAGAGCATGAACCTCGAAAACCTCGCACGGTCCCGCAAACAGGACGTCATCTTTTCTATCCTGAAAGCCCATGCGAAAAGCGGGGAAGACATTTACGGTGATGGCGTCTTAGAAATTTTATCTGACGGCTTTGGATTCCTTCGGTCTGCTGACTCAAGTTACCTCGCAGGCCCTGACGACATTTATGTCTCTCCAAGCCAAATTCGACGCTTCAACCTTCGTAAAGGCGATTCCATTTCAGGAAAGATTCGACCACCGAAGGATAGTGAGCGTTACTTTGCGCTTTTGAAAGTTGACGAGATCAACTTCGACAAGCCAGAAAATGCAAAGAACAAAATTTTGTTCGAAAACCTAACGCCTCTGTTCCCGCAAGAACGTCTCACGATGGAGCAAGGGAATGGATCAACCGAAGATTTGACTGCGCGAATTATTGATTTGGTTTGCCCGATTGGTAAGGGTCAGCGTGCGTTGATTGTTTCACCTCCTAAAGCAGGTAAAACGCTGATGCTGCAGAACATTGCCAATAGCATCGTCCGCAACAATCCAGAATGTTATCTGATCGTACTTCTCATTGACGAACGTCCAGAGGAAGTAACAGAGATGCAACGCACTGTCCGCGGTGAAGTTGTGGCATCAACATTTGATGAGCCACCAGCGCGACATGTTCAGGTTGCTGAGATGGTCATTGAAAAAGCGAAGCGTCTGACAGAGCACAAGCGCGACGTCATCATCTTGCTTGATTCGATCACGCGACTCGCGCGAGCTTATAACACGGTACAACCGTCATCGGGCAAGGTACTGACCGGTGGTGTCGATGCACACGCACTCGAACGTCCAAAACGTTTCTTTGGTGCGGCGCGAAACATCGAAGAAGGTGGCAGCCTCTCAATCATCGCGACTGCATTGGTTGATACCGGTTCGAAAATGGACGAAGTCATTTTCGAAGAGTTCAAAGGAACCGGTAACTCAGAATTGAACTTGGAAAGACGTGCTGCTGAGAAGCGTATCTTCCCAGCGATCAATATCCGCAAGTCTGGAACACGTCGCGAAGACCTCCTCACGACAGAGGAAGAACTGCAGCGTATGTGGATTCTGAGGAAGCTTCTCGATTCAATGGAAGATCTCCAGGCGATCGAGTTCTTGGTCGATCGCATGAAGACTACGACGACCAACGAAGAATTCTTCCAGTCAATGAAGAAGCGCTAAGCCGCGTCTTCGATCAGACGGCGCCTGAGCTTCTCAAGCGCCTCTGTTCTTCCCGATTCAATCTCAACACGCAGCAAATGAACCAGAGGATTATCCGAATCCAGATCATTTGCGCGCGCGATATGATGTTTCGCTTCAGCATCGAGGCCAGCAGCCATCGCTAACCGTGCCTGCACTATTTCTAATGAAACTGAATCAGTGTGTGCTTTCGCTAACGGATTAAGAAGTGCTAACCGTGACAAAGCATCCTCGTCACCAACAGTTTCAAGCGC
>JAYNIS010000181.1:0-2137 GCA_038109325.1 Gammaproteobacteria bacterium
GACCATGGGTGCGGCATTGAGACTGCCTATGGGCATTTGAAAAAGATTTATGTAAAAAAAGGCGATAATTTGGACTACCGCGATGAACTCGGAGAAGTGGGTAGCACAGGTCGCTCTACAGGCCCTCACGTACACTACGAAGTACGGATAAAGGGCCAGCCAGTCGATCCATATCAATTTATCGAAGCGGGACGTTATGTTTTTAAAGAACAAAAGCTCACAGTCGCAGACGCGAAGTGATAATAGGAGTCAATCAATGAAGTCACCCAACGATACCTTTGCGGTTCTTGCGCCGAATCTCGTTGTATCAGGCAACCTAGTTTCTGAAGGGAATATCCATATCGACGGCACGGTTGAGGGGGATGTTCAAACAGTACATCTTACTATCGGCGCATCTGGGGTAGTGAAGGGCCGCGTATTTGGCCGCGAGGTAAAAATTTCTGGCCGTGTAAAGGGCTCGATCACAGCTTGTGAACTGGTTCTTGAAGAGTCTGCAATTATTGAGGGTGACATCCACTACCAATCACTTTCTGTCGCTCGCGGTGCCCGGATGAACGGCAATAGCCAATTCTCAGAGACCGAGCCGGATATTACGGTTCTAAGTGGTAAGAAGTCTTCAGTGAAGACAGAGAGTCCATTGGCATTCGGGGATGCCACGAAGGCATCCGCTGACCCGAAGCAGGCTTCGCGGGCGAAAGCTGAATCCCCAGTGCAGTAAACACGCATGGCCCGCGACTCAATAATTAAAAAGTTCATATCGCCTGACGCGTTATTTCATCGTTTTGCGGATTTCTTTCGTGGGTTTTTTCTCCTCTGTTTTTCGTTATTGGCGACTTTAGGGCTCGCGGGTACAGGGTACTTTTCATTTTTAGTTATTGCTTCGACCACACCTACTGCCCCGCAGCCCGTCGCATCAAACATATTTAGGACCCCTCTTGCATCTGAATTTAAACAGTTTTCTGATCGGTTACTTCAAGGGCAAATTCTTTGGCCTCAGGTCACTACCCCAGTTGATGCGGTGCAAGCAGAGTTGACCGACAAAGAGCGAAAGGCCGTTCAGGCGGGTTCTGCACTTCTTGAGTCATTATTGGCGTCGCGTGGCGTGGCAAAAGACGAGAATCGTCGAGCGCACGTCGCGCGTTTGATTGAGTACACGCATCATAGATTGAGCCTACAGCCAGGAGTTCCTGACATTTCATTTGCGACCCTATTTTTCGATCACATTATGGAAGCATCATTGAAGCCGGTATTCTTCCCGACAAATAGTGCCGTCGCTGGACAGGCGCGAGAGCGCGTTGATCGGTATCTCTCTGAGTATCCATTGCTTCACGTGCAGTGGTTTGCTGAGCAAGTGTCTGATCGTTCTCTTTCGATGGCTCGTGGATCGGATCAGCAAGCATCCGCGATGGCTGATTACCAACTTGCACTTGCCGTCTCTGATCAACAAATGCAGCGGAATGCGGTATTAACGCTTGTTTGTCTTGTGATGTTTTCGTTGAGTGCATTACTGTTCTTATTGATTCGTATTGAGCGGAACCAAACGTTACAGACCCAATACATGGCTAACCGATACGTCATGTACATGCCGACGCCGCGGTCAGATCCTTAAAACATTAGTCAATGATGTATTTTTTTGATAGAGACGATCGGTATTGAGATATCGATTGTTTTTCCGGATTCAAACTCGAGTGATAAATCCATTGATGTATCTGCTTGCAGGGGTTTATAAAGCCCGATCAGCATGATGTGATAACCACCGGGTTTCATCACTATGTCCTCGCCTGGCTTCAGGGAGAGCCCGCCATTGACTTCACGCATCCGCATGACGCCATTGTCATTGATGTGTTCGTGGAATTCGACACCATTTGCAACTGAGCTCGATGCCTTGATCAGTCGATCGCTTGTGGTCGACTGAATCTTTCCATAGGCGGCGGAATTGTTCATTTGACCGATACTTGCTCGCGCTCGGAAATTCGATAGCGTGATGCCATCGATCTCAACAGTTTCAAACTGCTCAGATTGGTGTTGATGGTTCATGTTGTGCCCATGGCTCATCGCAAAACTTTGAACAGAAAAGAGGGTGACACAAAGCGCGAAGGTCATCGACACGATCAAAGAGGCAGCAAATCTCATGAAA
>JAYNIS010000182.1:0-2102 GCA_038109325.1 Gammaproteobacteria bacterium
CGGTCTAGTCGATCCATGACAGGTCCTTTGACCTCGGATAAATGGAACTTGATGTCTTGCGAGTCGAGACGCTCGTTGATCGACTCCAGAATCTCAAGTCCTGAAGCATCGATTTCGTTGATAGCATTACAAAGCAACACCAAATCTGTCAGGTTTTTATTGGTGTTGAGCAATTCATTCACGGCATCCTCAAAGGTATGGCTATTTAAGAAATAGAGCATTTCATCGAGCCGGATAGCAAGGACCTTTTCGCTTTTTAAGACGTCGTGTCGGTTCTCATTTCGAAAGTGCTGAGTCCCTGGAATTTGGCCGATCACAGCGAAATGAGGGCGCGCAATTTTCGCGAGTAAACAGCTGATCGATACCAGAATGCCAGCCATAATTCCCGCTTCAACACCGATCCCGAGTACAACGACGATAGTGGTTGCCATGGCCCAAAAGTCTGGTTTCGAAAAGACCCATACGCGATAAATCGCTATGAAATCTACAAGTGATAACACAGCCACAATGACCGTTGCGGCAAGGACTGCTTTGGGCAGAAATTCAAATAGCGGTGTCAGGAATAATGCAGTCAGTGCAATCATGAATGCTGTCATAACGCCCGCGAGTGGTGTTTTGGCACCAGCGTCGAAATTGACCACTGAACGACTAAAGCCACCGGTTACCGGAAAGCCACCGCCGAGACCACTCGCGATATTGGCAGCACCCAGACCGATTAATTCCTGATTCGGCTGAATCCGCTCGCGGCGGCGAGCAGCCAATGTGTGGCCAACACTCACTGATTCGACAAAGCCGACGATAGAGATCAAAAAGGCTGCAGGAAGAAGCTCTTTTGCAAGTGTTAGATCAAGATCTGGCAACGCGGGTAGCGGGAGTCCTTCTGGGATCACGCCAACAATTGAAACACCAGACTGATTCAATGCAAAGAGACTGACGACCGCTGTGGAAACAATGACAGCCATCACGGGTCCTGCTTTTGTCAGCGTGCTTGCAATGCCTATGGGCATGCCGGTTTTCATGAGTAATGGCTTGAGCCCACTGCGAACCCAAAATAAAAATGTGATCGACAGCACCCCGATAATGAGGGTGGGTAAGTTTGTGTCATCGAGGTGTGTAGCTAAATCGTGCAGGATGGATGGCATGTCATGCCCGTTTACCGGCACACCTAAGATGTGCTTCAACTGACTGAAAGCAATCAATACCGCAGACGCGCTGATGAATCCTGAGATCACTGGATGTGATAGCAGATTTGCGAGAAATCCTGCGCGCGCAAATCCGAGCCCCATTAAGATTACCCCGGACAATAGACCAAGAAGGATCGCTGCGCCTAAGTATTCAGGTGAACCTTGTGTAGCGACTTGGCTAACTGCGGCTGCCGTCATCAACGAGACAACAGCCACAGGTCCGACAGCAAGCGTCATGCTCGAGCCAAACAGAGCATAGGCAAATAGTGGCAGGGTGGACGCGTACAAGCCAATCTCAGGTGGTAGTCCGGCAAGCATGGCATATGCGAGTGACTGCGGGATTAGCATGATGGTGACGATGACGGCTGCAAACGCATCGTCACTTAGTTTGGATTGATTGTAGGTCTTAATCCATTCAAGTATTGGTAGTCTTGGCACGTTCCGGTTTTGCGAGAATTTCTCGTCCTTTGAGCATGAGATCGTCGAATCAGTCCGCGTTTGATTTATGACAAACGATGCGCAATGTCGACGATGCTTAATCCAGCTTTGTCGACTGTCTCAACAAGCGTGTTCACATCTTGCTTGCCTGCCTCTGAGAGTGCCCATAACTTTGCGCAACGCGCACCAGAGCGGCAGTAAGTCAGAACAGGTGATGGGACTTCGGCAAGCAAGGCCGCATGTTGTTCGACATCTGAGTCCGTGATGTTTGCTCCATTCACTGGCAAGTAACGGAATTCTAGACCCAGCGCGGTTGCTTTTTGTGCCATTGCATCGGCCTCAGCGTGCGGTTCACCTTCCTCGTCTGGACGGTTACAAATGACGGCCTTGAAACCTGCTTCTTTTACTGCGTCCAAATCATCCAATGTTAGCTGGTCAGCAACAGAGAGATCAGTGGTCAATTCACGAATAATCATGGCG
>JAYNIS010000183.1:0-2098 GCA_038109325.1 Gammaproteobacteria bacterium
ATACCGCGCAATGGATGCCCCCGTTTGGGCTACCACATCTGTTACAAACTGAAATTGAGCCATCGGTACTCGAATCCCCATGTCTGTACATTCCTGCCGGTATACAGCACGGTTGGATGGCAATCACACCGGAAGAACTAGTCAGCCTGACGGACTTCGCACACTGGAGCCAGGTCTTCGCAGCCTAGTAAACTGCTAACAAACACCCGGCGCTCACAAATAACAGTCCAAAGAACTGCTCCTGTCGACGCATCAAACGTTCAGAATTCAGTAACGGTCGTAACGTATGCGCGAGCTACGCATAATTCAGCATGACAGCCGTATCAATCAGCAACTATGTAATCGCAAGAATGATGTACTGCGGTAATAAATCTACATTCTGATCGATAAATTGTGGAAAAAAGCAGCCAAGAACACAAATGCCTTTGGATTGGTCACATTGATCACTATCGCGCGATTAAATAACGCAGACTTTGGGATTTGCACTGATTCAGAGGCCAACTGCGTCTTCGGCCACATCAGTTTGGACGCACCAATCCAGACCAGATACAGAACACCTGCCCACTGCAACAGAAAAAACGCTATTATACTTATCGCGAAAATAGCACCCAACCCCACGCCGACGATTGTTAAATGAATCAATAACCCAACCTGCAATTCTGCGATCGCAGGGGTTGCATGGCGAAACCCGTAACTCAAGCTTGTTGAGAGCGTATTAATACAACCCGAACCAGATGAGATCGATATCACAAGCATCGCCAATACATAGGTAATCCATATATCAAGACAGGTGGTTATTCGTCATCGCGTTTCACGCTCACTTGGAATCTTTGATCGTCATCAACAGTAAGTTCAAATAAGATTGGACAACAGCACACTTGGCAATCCTGCCAATACTCTTGACTGCCCGCGCTGATATCGACGTCGGTTTGCTGAAATTCCCCACAATAGGGACACATAATTTCAACGAAATCCCACATTTTTTCGTTTGCTCCCTAGCGACCTACTGCATGCCCAACGACGACATAGAAAAGCAATTCATTCGAGGGCGAATCATTTTTTTAAGCCATCATGCGCCGAAACTGTGAGCCACCGCCAGATAAACTCGATAACTGCCGAAAAACTCATTAGGCGACAAAAATTTTGCCCTAAAAAAAGCGTTTAAACCATTAAAAATAATCGATTTTTTTACTTGAGATAGCGGAAAAAATCGATAAACTGCTCGCCTTAATTTATATGACTTTAGGAGTAGATGCTGGTGTTGCACACAATCATGCTTGGGCTTGGTTTCGCTGGAGGATTAATTTACCTCGCCGCGTACTTTAGCTTGACGCGCGGTTGGATTAGCGGCACAAGTTATCTATTCCATGGCACATCTATTTTCAGTTGCACTATGATTGCAGCGTCAAGCGCGTACTCCGAAGCATGGCCGTCTGCTGTAATGAACGTGGTTTTTATCATCGTCGGTGCAGTGTTCATGGCTAGGAAGGCAATGGCTGATACGACCGCCCTTCCACCGACAGTGATTGATGCATCAGAGCTAACATTTCAATCAGACACTGCAGAGATGACAGCTGCCGCCTAAACGATCTTCTTGTCTCGCGATAAACTTCCTCGAGTACGCTTACAGACCACTGACATCTTTCACCTGCCGAAGGTCATGGCATCACTAGATGTAACAGGATGGTTCAACGGTCAAGCCAACTGACAAGAAACACGCCTTGTTGAGATCGTCTCGAACCTTCATAACATTCTGTTCTTTGCATATTTTTTCTTGCACACACAGCAAAAATCACTACACTTCGCGCTACTTGAGCTGATAACACGAGGATTTATGCTCTCATAATCGCGCGGTACCTTCGGACTAACGGATGGATCGCATTAGTAATACATTACAATTAGATCCAGGGGGTATCACCTGAATTGAGCACAACCTTGACGGCGGTTGCCACACAAAATTGGCCACAACACGACCAAATCGAAAATCGCGATCAATCGCTTGATCACTTCATTTGTAAAGACGGCGAAATCTTCGCTGGAACGCATCTCATTATCGATCTCTGGGGCGCCAAAGACCTCGACTGTCTTGAACGAATGG
>JAYNIS010000184.1:0-2068 GCA_038109325.1 Gammaproteobacteria bacterium
GCCACACCAATCAGTGAGACTAAAATGCCAGCCCCACGCCGCGCACTCAAGGTGTCGCCATAGAACAGAACGCCAAAGAGCACAATCCAGATAGGGATGGATGAGTTAATTAAGAGTGCGTTTGTCGCTTCTGTGTCGCGTAGGCCGAGATAGAGAAGCACATTGAAGCTTGCTACTGATAAGAGTGCCAGGGTCGTCAGGATCGGTAGATGCTTGACGATGATTGGCAGCTCCGACCTGACTGTTTTAAATGCAAAGGGTAGTAGCAGGCAGAGTGCGAACAACCAGCGATAAAACGACATGGTGATCGCGCCAAGGTCTGACGCAAATGCCCGGCCGACGATGAAGTTTCCCGCCCAGAATAGGGGCGGGAGTAACAGCACCAGATACGGCCAGGTACGACCCATTAGTCAGCGAGTCGGCGATATTTCACGCGCGTTGGGATGATCTCACCACCCAAGCGTTTCTTCCGATCTTCTTCGTATTCTGTGTAGTTACCTTCGAAGAAGGTCGCCTGTGAATCGCCTTCATAGGCCAGGATATGCGTTGCGATTCGGTCTAAGAACCACCGGTCGTGAGAGATCACAAGCACTGTACCAGGGAAGGCGAGCAGTGCTTCTTCCAACGCGCGCAATGTTTCCACATCGAGATCGTTGGTTGGTTCGTCGAGGAGTAATACGTTGCCACCTTGCTTCAATGTTTTCGCAAGGTGGAGTCGGTTTCGTTCACCACCGGATAGATCTTTAACGAATTTTTGCTGATCACCACCTTTGAAGTTAAAGCGGCCTAAATAGGCACGGCTTGGGATCGAGTAGTTGCCAACAGTAATCATGTCCTGCTCATCGGACACTTCAGCCCAGACCGTTTTCGATCCATCCAACGCATCACGGGACTGATCGACGTAGGCGAGTTCAACCGTGTCACCTAATTCAACGGTTCCTGAATCAGGAGATTCTTGACCGGTAATCATTTTAAAGAGCGTTGACTTACCAGCACCGTTACCACCGATCACACCGACAATAGCACCTGCTGGAATTGAGAAACTTAAATCTTCGATCAGCATTTTGTCATCAAATGCCTTGTTCACATGGCTGAATTCAATCACCTTATCGCCAAGACGTGGGCCTGGTGGGATATAGATCTCTTGGGTCTCATTACGTTTTTGTGTGTCTTGGCTTTGCAATTCCTCAAACGCCTTGAGACGCGCCTTGGACTTGGCTTGACGTCCTTTGGCATTTTGGCGAACCCATTCGAGCTCACTTTTGATGGTCTTTTGACGGGCCTCTTCGGACTTCTGCTCTTGCTCGAGGCGCTTTTCCTTGGCTTCAAGCCAGGTTGAATAGTTCCCTTCAAATGGGATGCCACGGCCACGGTCGAGTTCTAAAATCCAACCCGCAGCATTGTCGAGGAAGTAACGGTCGTGGGTCACGGCAACCACTGTGCCATCGAAATCGACCAGGAAGTGTTCAAGCCAAGCGACAGACTCAGCGTCTAAATGGTTGGTCGGCTCGTCAAGCAACAACATGTCAGGTTTTTGTAGTAACAGGCGGCAGAGTGCAACACGGCGCTTTTCACCACCTGAGAGATGCTCAATTTTTGCGTCCCAGGGTGGTAGTCTCAGGGCATCGGCAGCTTGCTCAAGAACGCGATCTAATTCCCAACCATTGACCGCGTCGATCTGGTTTTGGAGTTCACCCTGTTCCATCAAGAGATCATTCATCTCATCATCGGACATGGGTTCTGCAAACGCGGCTGAAATTTCATCAAAGCGTGTGAGAAGCTGTTTGATTTCACCGACACCTTCTTCAACTGCATCACGGACAGTCTGTTCAGGGTTCAGTTGTGGTTCCTGCGGAAGGTAGCCCACATTGATCCCAGGTTGCGGACGCGCTTCCCCATCAATTTCCACATCAACGCCAGCCATGATTTTCAACAACGTTGATTTACCAGATCCGTTAAGACCAAGCACACCAATTTTCGCGCCTGGGAAGAAGGAGAGGGAGATATCTTTTAAGATCTCGCGTTTTGGGGGAACGATTTTGCTCACCCGATTCATGGTGTAAACGAA
>JAYNIS010000185.1:0-2040 GCA_038109325.1 Gammaproteobacteria bacterium
GCCCATAACCAGTTAACCCGGTGGACGTTAACGGGTGCAGCGACATACTTCCCTTTGTACTTCATGACATCCGAAACGACACCAGGCAACACTCCGTCCCAGTTATTCTTCTTCGCCACGTCATCGATCGAGGCTAAGAATCCCAACTCACCCCACTCCTGGATGTCTGGGCCCTTGATCTGAGCCGCGGTCGGCGGGTTTCCTGATACTGCGCGGGATTTGAGAACAGTCATCGCGTTCTCTCCGCCACCACCGGCGACTGCAAAGTCCTTCCAAGCGACGCCTCTCTTATCAAGACTCGCCTTCAGCGACGCGACGCTTTTAGCCTCACCACCACTGGTCCACCAGTGCAACACCTCAACCTCAGATGCCTGGACCGGCGAGACAACCAAAGACGCGGCCGCGAAGCATGCCGCAATTGAACGATTCAACATAATTTATACCTCTTATTTTTGCCGTTTATCGACCGCCTTAGGGTACCGGTCTGAGTGTTTCTGATATGTCAATTTGTGACAAAGAGTGACAAAGGCAGGCGCACCGTGACGACAAGCCCACCGCCCTCGCGGTCGCCGAGTGTTATGTCGCCTCCATGTAGTTGAGCGATAGTTTTCACGATCCCCAGACCGAGCCCCACATGTATCGAGCTTGGCTTGTGCCCCGACCGATAATAGGGCTCGAATACTCGAGCTTTTTGATCGTCCGGGATCCCGGGTCCGCGGTCCATCACTTCAACAATAACCGCCATCTCCAAGTCGTCACGATAGGCTCTCACGTCTACCGAATGACCATAGTGCAAAGCATTATCGACCAGGTTGGTAAACAAACGCTCGATGCTCAGTGGGCGACAGTCGATTACCAAGTTGTCGGGGGTGTCTAACGTAAAAGGAAGGTTTGCGACTTGTGCGGCCTCGAGACAATGTCTCAGGACTTTGACGATGTCTGTTTGCTCGGTGTTTTCGTGAATCGCCGCATCTTTCATCATCTGCAAGGACGCTTTCACCATGGTTTCTAGGTCATCGAGATCTTGCGAGAGCCTCATTTTTGCCTCCGAGTGTTCCATCATCTCTATGCGTAACTTAGCCTTCGTCAGTGGCGTTTTGAGGTCATGTGAAATAGACGCGAACAACCGTTCCCTGTCTGCGATGAATTTTTGTATGCGCTGTCCCATTACGTTGAATGCGTTGATCGTCGACTGCATCTCGGTCGAACCTTGCGACGGCAAGAACTGGTAGGCATGTCCTCGGCCTAACTCATCGGCGTAACGCGAGAGTAACCGTAGCGGGCGTACTACGGATCGGACCAAGAATGTGGTCAGAATCAGAATCGTTAGTGAAATCAGAAAGCTAATAAGCAACCGCTCGCCGGTCAGCCACTGGAATCCATACAGTGACTCTCCGTTCGGAAACTGAGTCGCTAGGTATGCCCACTCATCGGGATTCAGTCTCAACTGAACGACCACAACCGGACTGGTGTCGCCAGGGTCTATCAACGCAAATCGTTGCCACTTTGGCGGCAGGTTCACCATCATATTTTCGCCCGACAAGATCCGTAGATCCTCGAATCGGACAAAGTCGATTGTTAGTTCCTCTTTTAAAGGTAGCTGTGTCGTTATTGACTCAGCAATCGTCGAACGGACGCCTTCGATTGTGGGTGTCTCTGACACTGTCTTTAGGGGTATAAACTGCGAGTTGATGGATACGAAAAAACGTGTACCGCCCATGTCCCTCAGCTGATCCAAAACTATGTGACGATATTCTCGTGGTAGCCGCGAAAAAAATTGAATCGTCTGACCGATCCGTGCGCCCATGTTGACCGAGACCTCGGATATCCTGAGACGCTCTTCTGCCCTTAGTTGCTGACCCCAAATCCAGATACCCATGCCTTGTGCCACTAATATTCCAATGAAGAGGATCAGCGTCATGCGGGCGACGATAGAGCCAGGCAGGAAACGATCGAATATCGATTGCAAGCGTGTCATAGCGAAAACAGGTATCCCTTCCCACGTACCGAGCGGATCAGGTCGACGGTTGACATTTGCTT
>JAYNIS010000186.1:0-2021 GCA_038109325.1 Gammaproteobacteria bacterium
ACTCAACACTTCGGTGTGATACTTGGCCAATAGCGCTTTTAAAAGATGCGCCATCAGCAAAATCCCGATTGCACCACCGCTGACAAATAGCAGCAAAATGGATACATCAAAGGCACTCACAGCAGTAATCAATGCAGGATACAAACCTGTCAGCAGAAGCAAAAAGCTTCCGGAAACCCCCGGCAGCAACATCGCAGACAGGGCCATCGCTCCAGCAAAAGGCCAGATCCACAATGCAGGATCAGCCGTTTGCGGTGTTTGTAACCCAAGAACCAATGCGATCAAGACACCAAGCGCCAGAAATCCCCAGTCTTTCGTTCGCATGACGGAGCATAGATCGGACAAGAGCGCGATACCCATCGCAATCACAAGCCCAAAGAAAAAACCCCACACACGCTCGGGAACTAGGTCGAGCCAGTCTTTAATCCATTGCGCGAGCGTGATCAGCGACATCAAGATACCAACCAGCAATGGCAATACAAAACTGCCGTCTAACCGGACCCATAGACCACGGATGCCATCGTTACGAAATACGGTCCATAATTCCGGCGTGACAGATGTCAGAACAGCCAGCCAGCGCTCATAAATCCCAGTCAGAAAAGCCACCGTGCCGCCGGATACACCAGGGACTGCATCAGCAGCTCCCATTGCGAGTCCGCGAAGCCAAATGGAGAACCAACTCATTCAAGACCTGCCAAAGCGGGCACAAAGAACGCGGTATCAAGAGGGATTTCGTCGATTGTCTCGCCATCGCGGATATACAAAATCAACTGCTGTTTCTGACCTAAACCGACCGGTGCAATTAAGCGTCCACCATCCACTAACTGCGTAAACAAAGCCTCTGGAACAGACTCAGGACAAGCCGCCAAAATAATGCCGTCAAAGGGTGCGAACTCAGGCCATCCAAGCAATCCATCTCCATGACGGATCACCACATTCTCAAGTTCAAGAGTGTCCATGCGCTTCCGCGCCTCGGTTGCCAATGGCGCAATCCGCTCAATCGCAAAAACCTGTTCAGCCAAGTGGCTCAAGAGCCCTGTCTGAAAGCCGGAACCTGCACCCACCTCAAGCACGCGATTTAAATAGCGACCACCACGCAACAATTCCAACATCCGAGCAACGACAGACGGTTGCGAGAGGGTTTGCTGATAACCAAGCGGCAGTGTCACATCGGTGTAGGCTGAATCAGCAACTGCTGGATCCACAAACAAGTGCCGAGGCACACGACGAAACGCATCCAACACAAACACATCGTTGATCCCCAAATCACCCAAGGTTTCCACTAAGCGACTTTGACCACGCTCATGAAGCAGACCGTGCATGTGCCTCCTGCAAATTTCCTAATTCATTCAATACCGCTGTCGCAAAAGAGCCTTTTGGCAACCAAAACGATAATTCGAGTGTATTCCCTGACACCTCCGCTTCCAACTGCTTTGGCAGAAGCCGAACAGCGCGTCGATCCTCGTCCCGAAACACACCCATCATCCACTCAAAAAGCTCTAGATCTGTTTTTAATACAGACCGTTCAAACTCAGCCTGCTCAATCGACGTCTTTGATTGGTGCCCGGCCATCGAACCTGTTGGATCCAATTCACCTGTTGCTATCCGATCTCGGACTGACTCAATCTCTCTCTCAGACACCGAAAAATGACTACCCCGACCAGCCAAAGCCACTGAATCGCCAGTTACGACATCGAGCCATCGATTGTCACATAAACGCTCGGCGAGAATCGCATTAAAACCTGCTGAACGGGCCGCAGAAGCCGCCATTCCATCTTTTGGATGCAGTCTCCGACGTCCTTTTGGATCGCGACGCGCGAGCCGTCTTGCAGCCTCAAGGTTTGATCCTGACCGGCCAAATCGCTGCAACCCAAAATAGTTTGGAACGCCCTGTTTCGAAATGTCTTGAATCCGCTCGTCAAGATCACCGATAGCAGACCCATAGAGTCTCAATTGAAATTGATTACCAGCCAACTGCCCTATTTTTAATTTTCGCTGGTTTCTGGTCAGACTTAATACCT
>JAYNIS010000187.1:0-2013 GCA_038109325.1 Gammaproteobacteria bacterium
ACACCCGCTTTACCGGCAGGACCGGTACCTGAGGCCTGAGCAATCAACGCTCCCATTGGCTTCTCAAGGCCAAAACTTAATGCAAGATCACGATTGACCTCTTGAATCAAAACACCCAGCCAACCTCGACGAACAACACCATCCTCTCGGATTTGCTGAGCGACGTTGATGGCCAGATTCATTGGGATCGCAAACGACAACCCCATGAAACCGCCAGAGCGAGTAAAAATTTGTGAGTTGATCCCGACAACCTCGCCGTCGAGATTAAACAATGGACCACCTGAGTTACCTGGATTGATCGCAACATCTGTTTGAATGAATGGGACATAGCTCTCATCGGGTAATGCGCGGCCAGTTGCACTGACGATTCCTGCGGTCACACTGTAGTCAAACCCAAATGGCGAACCGATTGCGACGACCCACTGACCACGCTTAACTTCGTCACTATCAGCGATTTTTGCGACCGGGAGGTCGGTTGCCTCAACTTTCAAAACAGCAACGTCAGATCTCGCGTCAGTACCAATGATTTTGGCGACGAATTCCCGTCGATCGTTTAAACGGACGATAACGGTCTCCGCACCTTCGACCACGTGGTTATTGGTCAGCACGTAACCGTCTTTTGAAATAATAAAACCAGAACCCAGTGATTGACCCTCTCGTTCCTGGGGAGGCATGGGTACACCACGCTCAAAAAAATCTCTAAAGAAGGGCGGTAACTGCTGAAGATCGGGCATTTGCTGAGGTTTTGCGGGCTTGACAGCCGAGCGAGTCGAGATATTAACAACCGCCGGAGAAACCTTATCTACGAGCTCTGTAAACTCTGGTAACTGCGCTCGCGCCTGCACGCTGGCTATTAGAACGAAACTTAAAACAACTCGCATCAATGCTTTCATTGAGTAATCCTTATCTGAAACCCTCGTGTCCAGTGACGACTGAACAACCAACCCAAGCCGAGGCCAGCTACCGCCGTCAACGCTTGGACCACCTCGCTCCATCCCTCCGACTGTCCGACCGTGATCGGGATAATGAGCCCGAGTAACGGCAGACCATAGAGCTTAATCATTTGCGTGGTTAACGCCTGTTCATCTATTTCCAAAACAACGACGTCTCCTGCATTCACCAAAATGGGTTCATATATAGGGATTTCAAAGGTCTGGTGAGCAGATTTTCTTCGCAGCCAATCAGAGCGGCAACGGCCAAGTTCCTGACATGCCGGGCAAAGTGGTTGATCAACCGGCTTCACCATCAGTGATCGCTGACTGACAGACATCACCTCAACTGTTTTTTGACAGCTCACTGTGAGCGACTCAGCAACCCCTTCAGGCCATCAACATCAAGCGCATCAATAATCGTCTTGCCGGTTTTGGGGGGAATTTCACCGACCAAGGTCACACGAAGCGCACCACCTGATAGCGCGTAATCTTTTCCAAGTGCCACGGTCGGCCCTAGGATCGCCTGCATGTCCGGCTCAGGCCGGGAACTTGTCAGCTCAAGAAAAATAGAAAAGCTTCCGAGTCCGTCTGTATACACAAGCGTGTAGACGCGGTGACTACCAGCTCTTGACGGTAACGCTGAGACAAGCTGATACCCAGAAGGCAACCAACTGGCTGGCGAAAACTGTAACACTGTATCCGGCGCTGTTATTGGATAAACTTTGACCTGTAAGGACTCTTGACCGCCGGCAATTTCCACTGATTGCGGACCAACAGTTAGTTCAGAGAACTCAAACTGTTCGAGCGTTTGGTCGTCTGCATTGAGCGTTTGTGATCTCAATAACAGAGATGTTTCTTCATCGATCCAAAATTTGTAGCTATGGCGATGACCATCCATCGACTCCACTAACACGAGTTGCGCCGAGCGATCGGCAATTCGTTCGACACCGCCGAGCGTAATTTGATACGGGGCCTCAAAGATCTGTCGTGGTTCAGAATTGATCATCCCGGGTAAAGGATATCCCTGACGCAGAACGTCAGGCCCTGGGATCACTTCGATCAGTGCGTTACCAGATTGCGC
>JAYNIS010000188.1:0-2009 GCA_038109325.1 Gammaproteobacteria bacterium
GTCGTATTGCCCGCATCGTCAACATAGACGAAGTAGCCAAGGACGTAGCCAAGTGGGTAAATTGCCCAACCAATAGTGACAACCATCCGCATCGTGCCGTAAGCGCTTTGTACTGCTTCAGGCGCTTGCTCTGCAGCCATCTGTGCAGCCTCACCGGCGAAGATTTCGTACAGAATGTAGAACCAGCCCAGCATCCCGATCACAAAACCAACATATACGTTAATGTAACCAGCTTCACCCATGTAGCCAGGTACAAGCATCACAAGAGTACCAATGAGGAGACGCCAGAAGATGCCACCAGACGCGTTTCCGATTGCTCTCAAGATCAAGAAGAACTCAATCATCAAGAGTGGTACGGTCAACAACCAGTCGATGTAACGATACACGGTCGGTGTTTCACCCGTGTTGATCCAAACATCTCTCATGTAGAAGTAGTGAACCGCAGCGATAAAGGTCACCAGGGCCGATACCACTAACGATGTTTTCCACTTCCCATCGACGCTTTGTGTTTCCCAAAGGAAAAACACGGTTGAGGCCATCAAGGCCATTGAAATCAACCAGAATGATATTCCTACGAAATCATCTGATTGGAGGTTGGCAGCCGCTAACGCTGTTGATGGCAGCGCGGCGAGCAGTCCCACAGGCACAAGGCCCTTCATCAGTTTTGTTAATGTCATGTCTTGCCTCCTCAGGCACTGGAACAAATTTTATATTTCTACTATTTCCTCCGTGTCAGAGTCCCAAAACGCAAAAACGGAGCCAGCTCCGTCCTTGTTATTCAGGCGAGCCGCACTCCGTAACGACGGGCAGAGGAAAACACAAAATTTTTTTAAAAGCAAACTCTAGACAAAAAATAAACATAATTTAGACAAAAGAATAATATGTTAGACAATCCTACGACATCATCGGCAATCGATGCACATTCCCCAGAGACAGGGGTCGAGCGCGCGCCTTTCAACTACTTATGAACGTGTGTTTTACCCAGTGGGCGTTGGCTTTCAACCACGCCTTAGACTTCTTATAGCTTGGCTGAAAGGAACCCACCAAATTCCAAAAATCGTCGGAATGGTTAAAGTGGCGTAAATGTGAGAGCTCGTGGATGACGAGGTAATCGATGACCGAGTCAGGCGCCTGAATAACCCGCCAATCATAGGCGATCTCGTGGCGAGAGTTACAACGGCCCCACATCGACCGATACGCTTTGAGCTGAACCTTTCGAGGTCTTAGTCCCATTTGCTCGGCATAGTAGTTCGTCCGATTCAGCAAATACTGCTCCGCCTGCTCAAAGTACCAAGCTTCCATCGTTTGCCTAGCATCCCCTGCATCCGAGTAGACCGTGAGAAAGGTATCATCCACCTCAACACGCTCCTGCCCTACCTCGAACTTCAGTCGCAATGCTTGTCCTCGAAAACGCCACATAGCGCCTGCCTCAAGCGATGGGACACATTCATCACTCTGTCTCGTTATACTCTGCCGGAGCTTTGACTCAATCCATGATGACTTCGATTCAATAAACGCGCTGATTTGAGAATCGGTCATCACGAGTGGGCACAACACACGGACAAGGCCCGTCCCAGTCACACGTAATTCGATTGAGCGTCTTCGGGACGACCGGCGGACAGATACCGGGTACGCGAGGTCTAGCATTGATTCAATCACCGTGGGCTTTGCGGTCTTCGCCTTCGTAAACCACATGACTACCGCTTCAGTCTCGCAAGAAACTGGTCAAACACCCGGGCGAATTGCTGCGTATCCTTTGCCGAGAAGGGTGCAGGACCGCCATGAATCAGACCAGCCTCACGGAGCTCCTCACGTTCATTCCTGCGCCTTAAATACGATTTTACTGACTCTTTGTCGTACCATGTCCCACGCGGGTTTACGGCGTAACCACCCAACCCAACAACCTCCGCAGCTAATGGAACATCCTGCGTTACCACGAGGTCTCCTGCTCGCATCCGCCCCAGGATCACGTTGTCTGCGACGTCAAATCCTTTTGAGACTTGAACAAC
>JAYNIS010000189.1:0-2009 GCA_038109325.1 Gammaproteobacteria bacterium
GCCATCGGATCATTTGGTGGTGGTCTCTCATCTTTTGAGCCACAAGAACTTGGCGCAACTGTATTAACAGAAGCGATTCGCCGCTCAGGCGTTGATGCCTCCAAACTTGAATCATTGACCTGTGGGAACTGTATTCCAACAGACTCACGATTTGCCTACGTCTCTCGATGCGTCGCAGTTGGTGCGGGCATGCCGATGGAATCGATCGCTCTGACGGTGAATCGTCTGTGCTCATCAGGACTTCAGGGTGTGGTAACGACTGCTCAGCAAATTATGCTCGGCGACATCCAATACGGCGCAGGTGGTGGTGTCGAGGTGATGTCCAAAGGCGGCTACATGTCTCCCGATCTACGCTTTGGTAAACGCATGGGTGATGCCCAGATGATTGATCTGATGGTTGCAACTTTAACCGATCCTTTCGGTGCCGGACACATGGGAATCACTGCCGAAAACCTCGCTGAAAAATGGGGTCTCACACGTGAAGAACAGGACGCATTTGCGGTGGAATCGCATCGTCGCGCGGCAGAGGCCATCGAAGCCGACCGCTTTAAAGAGCAGATTGTTCCGATTGTTAAATCGACCCGCAAGGGTGACATCACAATCGATACCGATGAGCATGTGCGTCCAGGGACCACGATGGATGACCTCGCCAAAATGCGTCCAGCATTCAAGAAAGACGGGACGGTCACCGCTGGAAATGCGTCTGGCATCAACGATGGCGCCGCGTTCCTTGTCCTGGCGAATCGTGAGCGGGCAGAAAAAGATGGCCACACACCGATGGCGCGTCTCGTATCTTATGCTCTCGCTGGGGTTCCGAATCACATCATGGGTGAGGGACCGATACCAGCAAGCCAGCGTGCGCTCGCAAATGCCGGTTTAAGTGTTGATGATATGGATGTGATTGAATCCAACGAAGCCTTTGCTGCACAAGCGCTCGCGGTTGCCAAAGGCCTCAATCTCGATATGAGTAAAACGAACCCGAACGGTGGCGCAATTGCCCTTGGGCACCCAGTCGGTTGCTCAGGCGCCTTCATAGCCACAAAAGCTCTCTATGAGTTGAAGCGCATTAATGGACGCTACGCACTTGTCACCATGTGTATTGGTGGCGGCCAGGGCATCGCCTGTGTTTTCGAAAACCTGTAACCATTAATTACCTGTCTCGATGGGGAGGTCATCGCGGCTTCCCCATTCAGACCAAGATCCATCGTACAGCTTCGGCTCTGGCAAACCTGCGATCTCAAGCCCAAGGGCAAGGACACACGCGGTCACACCAGACCCGCAACTGACAACCACGGGCAAGTGATCTACCCCCGCATCGGCGAATCGGGAACGCACTTCTCTGGCTGACTTAAAGCACCCGGTTTCTGCATCTAGTAGATCACTGAATGGAACACTCGCACTTCCAGGGATGTGACCTGCTCTTATCCCAGGACGCGGTTCAGGAGCCTCTCCCTTGAAGCGTGGGTTAGCGCGCGCATCAAGAACCAAATACTCTTGAGAGACGATGTTTTTCAGAAGATCATTCGCGTCGACAACCCAATGCAGATGGACGCGCGATTTAAACGGATGTGGCGGCGGAACGACTCTGCCTCTGCCAGACTCAGTCGAATGACCTGCACTTACCCATGCCGGCAAACCACCATCAAGAACAGCGACTTCATCATAACCAAAATATCGGAACATCCACCACGCTCGGGCCGCTGAAAACAGACCAACACTGTCATAGACAACCACCTGCATCCCTGCACCGACACCTAAGTCCTCCATCGCTTCATCAAACTGTTCTGGAGTTGGCAGCATGTGCGGTAGCGCCGCGTCACGGTCAGAAACCTCGTCGATATCAAAACGTAGAGCGCCAGGAATATGCTGCTCCACAAATTCAGCATCAGGATCTCGTTTTGCGGTTGGCAGGTGATAGGACGCATCCAGAACGATGACATTTGGATCATTCAAGTGATCACGTAACCAGTCAACAGAAACAAGAGTGTTAGGCATAGCGATGAATCCTT
>JAYNIS010000190.1:0-2002 GCA_038109325.1 Gammaproteobacteria bacterium
ACTGTAAAATCTATGCGGCTGATTGCTGTGACGCGCCGTGCGCCATCCATGCCAAAGTGGTGTCGAGCATACGGTTGGAGAAGCCCCATTCGTTGTCGTACCATGACAGTACTTTAGTCAGGCCGCCGAGTATTTTGGTGTGATTCAGATCAACAATCGAGCTGGCCGCGTTGTGGTTAAAGTCCTGGCTGACAAGTGGCAGGGTGTTGACGGTCAATATTCCATTTGGGCTTTCTGAGGCTGCCTTCTGAAGCGCTTGATTGACTTCATCCGCTGAAGCCTTGGTTTTCAGTCGGCAGGTCAGATCCACTAATGACACATTAATGGTAGGTACGCGCACTGCCATGCCATCAAGACGTCCATTGAGATGCGGCAGTACTAACCCAACCGCTGCGGCTGCACCGGTTTTGGTTGGAATCATGGAATGACCTGCGGCTCGTGCTCGATACAGATCTGAGTGGTAGACATCAGTCAGCTTTTGATCGTTGGTGAACGAGTGGACGGTTGTGATTTGTCCTTCTTCAAGCCCGAAAGCATCATCGAGTGCCTTGGCGAGCGGCGCCAAGCAATTTGTTGTACAGCTTGCGTTGCTGATCACCTGCATCTCGTCTGTCAGGATCGTATCGTTAACGCCGTAGACGATCGTTGCGTCAACATCTTTACCTGGAGCGCTGATGATGACCTTTTTTGCGCCGGCATGAATGTGTGCGAGACCGTCTTCTTTAGAGGTAAACAGCCCGGTACATTCATAGACCACATCAATACCGAGTCTGTCCCATGGGAGTTCGGCTGGGTTTCTGATGGCGAGGGTTTCAATATGCTGCCCGTCAATTTCAAAGCCGTTCTCGATGAGCTGAACATGAAGCCCAAATCGTCCGTGGGTTGTATCGAACTGTAAGAGGTGTGCATTGATCTCTGGGCTACCCAAATCATTAATTGCAACGACTTGAATCTCGGTCTGTAGATTTCTTTCATAAAGCGCTCGGAGAATATTGCGTCCGATCCGCCCGAATCCATTAATTGCTACTCTAATCATGTCATCATGCCTATGTTTTTGCGTGCATTTTCTCAATAATATTTGTAATATTACGTAAATTTACGAAAAAATAGCTCGTTCTGCAAGGGAGATTTTTGGTGTTATCGCAAATTGAGGCATCGCTCGATCAGTTGAGTCGCTCCGAGCGGAAGGTGGCAGAGTTTGTGCTGGCCGACGCATCGAGAGTTTTATCAATGTCGATCGCACGAGTCGCGCAAGAGGCCGATGTCTCTGAGCCAACGGTAAATCGTTTCTGTAGAACCTTTTCAGCAAAAGGTTTCCCGGACTTTAAACTGAAACTCGCGCAGAGTCTTGCCAGTGGGCCAACGCTGACGACCGCAATGGTGTCTGAAAATGATTCTATGCCAGCAATCTTCTCCAAGCTCACTGACAAAGCGATACATGCTGTGCATGACCTGAAATCATCGGTCGACATCAAAACGCTCGAACGTGCTGTGGATCTGTTTTGCCAAGCGCGGCAAGTCGCGTTCTTCGGGATGGGTGCGAGCGGCTCCGTTGCGCGTGATGCGCAGCACAAATTCTTCCGGTTTAATGTCCCTGTTGTTGCGTACGAAGACGGATTGATGCAGCGCATGCATGCCTCAGCGATGAAGACGGGGGATTTGGCTGTTGTGATTTCGCATACCGGCAGGACGCGAGCGATGGTTGAGGCAGCAACCTTTGCACGAGAGGCCGGCGCGAGTGTCTTGGCTTTGACTCGGACAGATACACCGTTGGCACGCATCGCAACACTTACGGTTCCTGTCGATGTGGATGAGAACACAGACCTCTACATTCCGATGGTTTCTCGGCTGATGCAGTTGCTGGTGCTTGATATATTGGTAACCGGTGTCGCTCAAAAAAGAGGAGCTGACTTCCAGCCCCATCTTGCTCGCATCAAGCAGGCCATCGACGGGACCCGTTTACCGGACTGAAAAATCTTTTGCTATGCATAAAATCTTGTTA
>JAYNIS010000191.1:0-1997 GCA_038109325.1 Gammaproteobacteria bacterium
AAAGTGTTGTTTTCAGCACCGACCGCATTTCGAGCGGTCCGTAAAGAAGACCCAGAAGCTGAATTATATAAAAAATATGACTTAAGCTCGCTGAAAGCGCTTTATCTCGCGGGAGAACGGCTCGATCCGCCAACCTATCACTGGCTCGATGAGATCTCAGGACTACCTGTGGTCGATCATTGGTGGCAGACTGAAACCGGCTGGGCAATTGCTTGTAATCCCCGTGGTCTCGAATCATTTACGCCCAAGGCTGGGTCAGCGACCAAGCCAACGCCGGGGTTTAAGGTAGAAATTCTTGACCCAGAAGGAAATCAGGTCGAGGCCGGAGAGCAGGGGAGTGTTGTGATTAAACGCCCACTGCCACCAAGCTGCCTACCGACGGTTTGGGGCAACCACAACCGTTTTGAAGAGAGTTATCTAAACCCCTATCCAGGCTACTACCTGACGGGAGATGGCGGGTTTATCGATAACGAGGGCTATGTATTCATCATGGGTCGCACTGACGACGTGATTAATGTAGCTGGCCACCGATTGTCGACCGGCGAGATGGAAGAGATTGTTGCCGCGCACCCCGCTGTCGCCGAGTGTGCGGTGATCGGGGTCGCAGATGAGCTCAAGGGCCAGTTACCGATGGGACTCGTTGTTCTAAAAGATGGCGTGACTCAATCACCTAGCGAGGTTGAGAAAGAGCTGATCGCCTCTGTTCGTTCGTCGATTGGCGCAGTCGCAAGTTTCAATAAGGCCTTAATCGTTGACCGACTACCGAAAACACGTTCAGGTAAAATTCTTCGCGCCACATTGCGTAAGATTGCTGATGGCGAGCCTTATACGGTGCCATCAACCATCGAGGATCCGGCGGTACTTACAGAGATAGAAGGTCACTTTTAAATCGGTACTCGCTAAGTCAGGGCAACTGATTTTCCAGTCGCCCTGTGACTTTTCCAGAATTAGGAGAGACGCTTAAAATATTGTGTACCTACCCAGCTAATTCATCAAAGACGCCCATTGATGCCAAAAAGCCTGGTTGTTCGAGGGGTTGTCGAAAACTTTCTGCAAACCGTTTCTGTGAACGTTCATATGCAGGGTCGTAGTGGAATTCAAGAAGACTGTTTGCAAGATCAATCCATCGCTGACCTTCTGTGAGTTCAATCCAATGAGCGATCTGGTTCTTGCTATGTCGGAACTCTAATCGACGGATGAGTTCGAGCGTGTGTTCTGAAGACTCAGTAAGATGCCAGTACTTCTCAACTAGGTACTGAGCGCGCTTGGCCCTATCGCAAGATAATGCGATTACCTGGGACGTGATGAGGTTTTGAAAAAGCGCTTTAGGGAGATGTATCTCGCCGATTTTTGATGACTCTGATTCCACAAAAATAGGTTGATTCAAATCAAGTTGAGAAAGCGCGTTATAGAGGCGAGATTCAAATAGCTTTTGTGATGGCTGCGGTATACCGGGCTCCTGGCCAAGAAGTGAGCCTCGATGACTTGCCAGGGCCTCAAGATCAATGATCTGATATCCAGTCTCGTTCAGTTGATGAAGTAAATCGGTTTTACCGCAGCCAGTCGGTCCCGCGAGAACGATCAAGCGAATCCGCTTCAGCATAGAATCGAGTTCTTCTTGTATATAACGCCTATATGCTTTGTAGCCACCTTCCACGAGTGTCACCGGCCACCCAACTTCATGCATGACCAACGCCATTGATCCTGAACGTTGACCGCCACGCCAGCAATAAACGACTGGCCGCCAGTCTTTTGGATGTTGACTGAGCGTTTCTATATGCGTAGCTATATTACGACTGGTAAGCGATGCGCCGCGTTTTCTTGCAGTAAATGGATCGACTTGCTTGTAGATCGTTCCAACTTCAGCACGTTCATCGTCATCAAGAACAGGAAGGTTGATGGCACCAGGGATATGATCGTCTGCAAATTCAGACGGAGACCGAACATCGATGACAGAGTCAAATGCATCTCTTGATGCGAGAAATTCAGTAATATCG
>JAYNIS010000192.1:0-1988 GCA_038109325.1 Gammaproteobacteria bacterium
CCTTCTTTCGCGTTGTTGGCGCTCTCGGGAGCGATTACTCCGCGTATCTCACCTGATCCGAAACGTTCCTTCTTTTTAGTCGTCTGGACCGCGTGACCATAGGCTATCCAGTCAACGACTGATCCGCCGAGCCCCGGGATCACTCCGACTGCCACACCGATTAGGGAGCACCGGATCGACAGCCACTTGTTGACCCACCAGTCTTTGACGCCGTCTGCCCAACCGGCGCCCAAACCTTCTCTTTGATTGATGGCCTCTCCTTTTCTAAGTAGAGCAACTACCTCTGGTATCGCGAAGATCCCTAGACCAACGATGACCAACTTTAGTCCGTCTAAAATGTAAGGATAGTCATAGCTCGCCAGTCGAGGTTGCCCGTTGAACGGTCCCTCACCAATCATCGCGATCATCATTCCGAGGCCTGCAGCAGCTAAACCTTTCAGAGCGACTCGCCCGGCGAGAATGCCAACCATCGAGATGCCAAAAATGGCCACCATTAGCAGTTCGGGAGACTGGAACATCAAAACGATAGGTCTTGCGATTAGAATGAAGAATGTTAAGAACAGAGCTCCTACAAGACCGCCAAACAACGATGAAGCAAAGGCGGCGGATAAAGCTCTAGCAGCTTGTCCTTGTTTGGCAAGTGGAAACCCATCCAATACCGTCGCTTGTGAAGAGGAAGATCCCGGGATACCCATCAAGACTGAGGCAAACGTATCAGACGTTGGCACGACTGCGACGAGCCCAATCATCAGAGCCAAACCATAAATGGGCTCGAGTCCAAACATGAATGGGAGCATTAATGATAGACCGGCAATTCCTCCCAGCCCAGGGAAAACACCGATGGATAGACCTAGGACAACACCTATTGCGAGATAAGCTAATGCTGTCGGTTCGAGGATAAGAACCCAGGCTTCCTGGAGCGCGGTTAGGGCGGTCAGCAATATTTCCATGGAAGCAGTTTTTCCTTCTATAAAGAGTTAAGGCGCCAATTGGCGCCTTAACTTGCTGGTGGTCGCGTCTTATTTGAGCTCGACGCCGAACCGGTCCTTTAGATAGCTCTGAAGAAATGATCTAGCTTCTGGCGAGATCGATAATGCTTCATCAAGAGACTTGGCTGCTGCTGCTCCGGTGTACACTGGATATTTACCTAGACGTTTTTCTGATATCTTCCCGAAGTCTGGGCGGCTGGAGATCTTTTTAAACGCTTCCATGTAGCTGTTTACAAAGTCATCCGGAGTTCCGGCTGGCAGAAACACTGCTTTCTGCATAGGGAATCCAGCAATAAACAACGCTTTCCAAACGTCCCACTTCGTACCAGATGTTTTGCAGGTCCAAGTTTTCTCGCATACCTCTTTAAATGTAGGTATGTCAGGGAAAGTAGGGTCACGAACGATATTACCGTTATCATCCAGAGCACCCCACGACATCATTGGAACAGCTTTTCCTGCTTCAACTAAAGGTACCGATTCTTTGAGATATGCAGCGGAGGTTTGGTAATCAATGTTGGCCTCGCCTGATTCAAACATTTTGCGACCGGCACCACGACCCTTTACGCCCATCACGTGCTTGACATCCATCCCTAGCATTTCCCATGCAAGCGCTGGTACGAGATCAAGAGATGTCGCTCCTTGGTTCCCGTATATAAACTTCTTGTTGCCGCCGAGCTTATTAGCCGAGCCGTCGAAGAGTTTTCCATCTTCTGGAGAGAGGTAGGCGACGCCACCTGTTCCAGAGGCCATCACAGTTTTCCAGTCTTTAAACTCGTAACGAACCCGCGGGTCGTTCAATAAATAAGGAAAGTGCGTTGATCCAGATGACCCAAAAATATTTGTGCCGTCGGAGTGTTTCTGATTTTGGAACCAGTTCGCTCCCTTTGTCGACCCAGCGCCAGGCATGTACTTTACGACGACGGTTGGGTTGCCTGGTAATGCTTCACTCAGCAGCGGCGCAAAGAAGTTGGCCCACTTTGCGGAACCACCCGTTTCAGA
>JAYNIS010000193.1:0-1977 GCA_038109325.1 Gammaproteobacteria bacterium
CCTTCCCAGTTGTCTTCAGGCTGGGGATCTGACAACGCTAAATGCCATTCAAAGTTGTCATTTTCCTTCGCCAATTGATCGTATTCATCTTCGTAGAATACTTCTTTCAATGAACGGGCACCGTACCAGAACGAAATCTTTCGCTTTGAATTCAAGCGCTTTAACTGGTCGAAAATGTGCGAGCGCATTGGAGCCATACCAGCACCACCGCCAATAAAGACCATCTCGTTATCCGTGTCTTTCGCGAAGAATTCACCAAATGGACCAAATACCGTGATCTTGTCACCTGGCTTTAAGTTAAAGACATACGAGCTCATTTGACCTGGTGGTAAATCAGTTCCTGGAGGTGGTGTTGCTATACGGATATTGAACTTCACCAAGCCCTGCTCTTCTGGGTAGTTCGCCATTGAGTATGCGCGAACAACAGTCTCATTAACCTTCGATTCCAGGTTAAAGAAGCCAAAGCGCTCCCAATCACCACGATAATCATCTTCGACATCGAAATCAGAGAACTTCACATGATGTGGAGGCACCTCAAGTTGCACGTAACCACCTGCACGGAAATCAACGTTTTCGCCTTCAGGAAGCTTCAGTGTCAATTCTTTGATGAAGGTCGCGACGTTCGGGTTAGAAAGAACTTCGCACTCCCAACGCTTCACACCAAAGAGTTCAGGCTCAACTTCGATGTTCATGTCCTGCTTTACAGCAACCTGACACGACAAACGCCAACCCTCCTTCACTTCACCCTTGGTAAAGGCTGATGCTTCGGTCGGAAGAATGTCTCCACCGCCTGACTTAATGACGCAACGACATTGCTGACAAGAGCCACCGCCACCGCAAGCAGATGGAAGATAAATGCCAGCATCCGCTAGCGTATTCATCAGTTTACCGCCAGCTGTGACTTTGATGCTCTGGCCTGGGTTGTCATTGATTGTGATCGTGACATCGCCAGAAGACACGAGCTTTGACCGGGCTGCTAGAATGATTGCCACGAGGCCGATTACGACCACGGTAAACATCACAACGCCCAGAATAATGGTCATATTTCCCATGTTCTATGCTCCTTAGAGTGATACGCCAGAGAAGGACATGAAGCCGAGCGACATCAGTCCAACTGTGATGAACGTAATACCCAACCCCTTGAGACCTTCCGGCACATCAGAGTACTTCAGCTTCTCACGCACGCCAGCCAAGGCAGTGATCGCGAGCGCCCAACCGATACCTGCACCCAAGCCATAAACAACTGACTCACCAAATGTGTAGTCACGTTCCACCATAAAGAGTGAAGCGCCCAAGATCGCACAGTTCACTGTGATCAATGGAAGGAATACACCAAGCGCGTTGTAGAGTGCTGGAACATACTTATCCAAAAACATCTCAAGAATCTGGACCAAGGCTGCAATCACACCGATGTATGACAACAGGCCTAAGAAGCGCAGATCAATATTGGCGAGCTCCGGAGAGATCCAAGTCAAGGCACCTTCTTTCAATAGTCCATTTAAAATCAGGTTGTTAACCGGGACAGTAATCGCAAGCACGACAACAACCGCAATCCCGAGACCAACAGCCGTCTTGATGTTTTTAGACAACGCCAAAAACGTACACATCCCCAAGAAGAATGCGAGCGCCATGTTTTCAATAAAAATCGCCTTAACGAAGAGGCTAATGTAATGCTCCACCTTAAGCCTCCTTCATCTTACTGTTTGGTGCGATTTTGAACTCATCTGCTTCAACTTGAGCCGTCTTCCATGCACGGATGCCCCAGATGAGGAAACCAATGATAAAAAACGCAGATGGTGGCAACAGCATCAAGCCGTTGGTGTAGTACCAACCGCCTTCAGTCACTTTACTCAACACTTCAATCCCGAAAACAGATCCTGATCCGAACAATTCACGGATAAAACCGACAACCATCAAAATGGCTCCGTATCCGAGACCGTTACCGATACCATCAATAAATGAGTCGATTGGGCCATT
>JAYNIS010000194.1:0-1958 GCA_038109325.1 Gammaproteobacteria bacterium
TCGTTTTTGACTGAAAGGGATTAAGAAAAACTATGCTTTCACGTGAAGATAATGACCTACTAACCCAGACCGGCCCGGGAACGGCGATGGGCGAAATGTTTCGTCGTTACTGGTTGCCGGTTTTGCTTTCAAGCGAGCTTCCGGAGAATGATTGTCCGCCGGTCCGTGTCCAGGTGTTGTCTGAGAGGCTGATTGCGTTCCGAGACAGTGACGGTCAGTTGGGCCTGATCGATGAGTTTTGCGCGCACCGTGGCATCAGTCTGTGGTTTGGTCGTAACGAAGAAGGTGGGTTGCGTTGTCCGTACCACGGTTGGAAGTACGACGTAAACGGAAACTGCATGGAGATTCCTTCGGAGCCTGAAGAGAGTGGTCTGTGCAACCGTATCAAGCTGACCGCCTATCCGATGATTGAGAAAGGTGGTGTGATTTGGGTCTACATGGGGCCGAAGGAGCACATGCCGCCGGAGCCCGAGTATGAGTTCGCCAGCGTTCCGTTGGAGCAAACGTATAGTTCTAAGCGCATCCAGGAGTGTAACTGGTTGCAGGCGATGGAGGGCGGGATCGACTCGTCTCACGTGTCATTCTTGCATCGCTTTACGATGACCAAGGACCCGCTATTCAAAGGTGCCGAGGGCAACAAATACAACCTCAAAGACTCGAAGCCAGCGTTCGAGGTAAAGCAAATCGATGGTGGTCTCTTGATTGGTGCGCGACGTAACGCAGAAAACGATCAATACTACTGGCGTGTAACGCCATTCATTGCTCCTTGTTTTACCGCCATCCCTCCGCGGGGTGATCACCCGATTCATGGACATTTCTGGATTCCGATCGATGACCACAACTGCATGTCTTGGTCTTATGACTATCATCCAGTGAGAGCTCTATCTGCAGATGAGCGAGAAGCTATGGAGCGCGGCGAGGGCATACATGTGGCATGCATTCCTGGCACCTTCAGACCACTCCAGAATAAAGATAACGATTATTTGATGGATCGTGATGCTCAGAAGCGGGGCGATTCATACAGCGGTATCGAGGGGTTTGCGATTCAGGACTCATCCGTACAGGAATCGATGGGTCCGATTGTCGACCGAACCAAAGAAAACTTGGTGTCAACCGATAACGGAATCATCATGGCGCGGAAGGTATTAAAGCGGGCAGTTGTAGCACTCCGCGATAAGGGGCAAGTGCCTCCTGGTGTCGCGGTCGAGGAGCAGCGCGTTCGCTCTGTCTCTAAGCTGATCCCGCGAAGCGAGGACTTCTTAGAAGCCGCTAAGGAGGACTTCAAGGTCCGAGAGGGTGTCAAGCAAACCTCTGTATGACCGGCGGAGCTCCTCAATCAATGGTAACCAGTGGGTTTTGTGCCGAGAGACACTCGGCGCACGCTACTCGGTTTAGGATACAAAAACCGAACAGCTCTGAAAGATCGTTCGCTTTTGTGGTGCACCCCAAGGTGATCGATCTGTTCGCAGTTTGTGTCCAATCTGAGTGTGTAGAGTCTCCAACTCAGGCCGTTCTGTTTACATCAGACGGAGGCTTCGACGACGTCGATTTGCTGTTCACTATCCCTCCACCAGACTTCCTGACATTTGTCTGTCCAGACGTTAGCAGCGATGAAAAGCACTTTGAGTCGATAGTTGCTCGCGTAGATCGTTGGATGCAACATCGGTTTATAACCACCGTGATGGTTAGTCCAGATCAGAACGTAACTCGGTCGCGAACTTCTGCGCAGCTTATGAGCGATTTGAGGCGGATATCGTCTCAGCTCGTGTGGGTGAATGATGGCCAAGACCTCAGGGAGGTTTTGACCGCGTTACGGTTCTTTTCCGCTAGCTAACTACGCAGAAACGCTAGGGCTCGTTCAAATGCTATCGCTGCTGATGGCTGATGATATCGATCTTCACGTGTGTCGTTAAAAAATGCATGTCCCGCGCCATCATAAATAAATGCCTCATGTGAGA
>JAYNIS010000195.1:0-1948 GCA_038109325.1 Gammaproteobacteria bacterium
GTCCCAGAGAACATTTGAAAGGCATCAACACCGTTGTGGACTTGAAGTGAGGGACCTTCATTCTCAACCCAGAGTGAAACCGCATTAATGTGATCGCGAATTCCAACTGTAATCTGGCCGTTAATAGGCGTGTAATCCCTGGCATTATCAAGCAACTTATCGAGCATTTGCTCAAATCTGAGATCATTGCCAAAAATGACAACAGGATCAGATGGAATGTCGAGCGACCACTGTCGATCTGTGACAGTGCGCTGAATACTCTCGATGGCATCGCGAGTCACCCGAGCAACATCAAATCCATGCTGATCTTCATCACGGAGTGCCTCCTCAAGGCTCGCCGCTTCAGTGACCTTCGCAAGCGTTGATTCGAGTTTCTGGATACCCCGTTCTGCCGTTGCACGCAGTCGAGCCTGCTGCTCTGGGTCTTTTTCATCCGATAAAAGCTCTAAACTCGTTTGCACAGTGCTCATTGGATTACTGAGTTCATGTCGCAAGGTTCTCGGGATTCTTTCAAGAAATGCCGTGTATCGCGCTAAATCTCGAAGTACTTGCTGCACGTCACGGCCCAGCTCTCCAACCTCATCAGATGTTTGTGCATCGGTAAGAAAAGGTTCGCTTGAGAAACGCCCTCGAGTGTCCAAATACGATTTGAGCTCCTTACGAAGTCGCGTAATCCGCTCGGCCAGGCGTCCGGAATACACCGACAAACCTACGATCAATACACCAAGAACACCGAGCGTCTGCCAAGCAAGTGTCACTAGTGCCTGCTGTGCGGTACCGACGATCTCACTTGTGGGTGCTGCCATCAAAACGGAGTAACGTCCGGTTTCCGTCGTCAATGGAACATTCACCCGAATATCCTTGTCCGTGATCACAGCACCTACCTGCCATGCATCCGATACCAATAGCGATGGCATGTCATCTGGGGTTGTGGTTTTGGCCATCACCAATCCATCTGAGTCAATCACCATGATTTGGCGTGTCTCACCCGACAAACGTCTTGCTAATTGCTGAACCCTCGCGTTCAGTGGTTCAATACTAAACTGATATCGCCTCTCGGTCGGTTCAATCCAATTATGATCGAATTGAACAAGATCGATTTGACGACCAATAACCTGCGAAACAGGCATTTCCCACTCAAGCCGATATCCGCCCGAAAACTCCCACCAGTATGCACGCACACGTAAGTTGGTATCCAGTGGTAGCGGCTCACTCGTCACGGCTGCATCGAAGGCTCCAGACGCCTCGACAGCCAACTCGACGTTAATCGCAGATCTTCGGTCGGTGAATCGCAGTCGAACAGCATCAAATGGCACAGCCTCGGTTCGACCAAACAACGGCTCTCTGTAGAATCGCGTTGAGTCTCTGACTTCGAGCGCAAACGCGAGCCGATCATCAAACTGCCCAATCTTTAACCGCATACGATCATCAGCCAATGCATCAGGGGTATCCGGCCACTCATCGAAAAACCCGTCAAGTAACGGCACACGGCGCATTGGTTCGGGAGCAAGTCGTAGGCCAGGCAGCTTGTCCATGCGACCGAGCGCATCAAGCTCTGGTTTGAGACTCTCCGCTAAAACGCGTAAAGCTTCAGACTGCGCCTCGGTGGCGAAGTTCTGAAGCTTTTGAAATGTTTGATACCCAAGCCAGGGAACCAGCGCAAAGACAGGAACAAACAAAAACAGCTTGATCCGTAAACTGAGTTTCATCCAGGTGGAGACTCCCAACGATATCCAGTCCCATAGACGTTTATTAATGCATCAAATGACTGATCAATCTGTTTGAGCTTCCGCCGAATGTGCTTGATGTGTGTACTCAAGGTGTTGTTAGTCACGACTGTCTGACGGGTCCGTTCAGCCAACTGATCATAGGTCAAAACGGCACCTTCAGCACGCATCAATGCCTCAAGAATCGCAAGCTCGGTGACAGTCAAACTAACCGGCTCCCC
>JAYNIS010000196.1:0-1944 GCA_038109325.1 Gammaproteobacteria bacterium
CCAGCCAACTGCCCTATTTTTAATTTTCGCTGGTTTCTGGTCAGACTTAATACCTCAAGAGACGCATCGATCACACCTTCTGAAATGGATGCAGTTTCTGGAAGACTGATCCATTGGGTGGCGATGGCATGGGTATCTTTCTTACCCGCATAACCCAGATCCTTGCGTGAGACTTTCGCCGCCTGAGCGAGTCGCGATGCGGCTTCTTCAGTCGAGATGCCCTGTTTACGAACACATGCCCAAATGTGTGGACCGGTGCCTTCTGGCTCAAATCCAAGGTCTTCAGTGACGATAAAGTCAGACACGTCCATTCTGTACGAGCCTTCAAAGGCTGAGTCACCATGCGCCTTTGGGAGGCGCGCGAGATCAATCGGCTGTGATCCATACCAAAGAGAGCTCAATGGGCACGCATCAAGACAGAGGTCATCACAGCAATACCTTCGCCCCGGCCCACAAATCCAAGTTTTTCGGTCGTTGAGGCTTTCACAGACACCCGATCCAACGGCGTCTCTAAAACATCCGCAATACACTGACGCATCGCTTCACGAATCGGCCCAATCTTCGGTACTTCACACACGATCGTGATATCAAGATTCGAGACTGAATAACCTTTTTGCAGACATAAGCGGCGCACTTCGCGTGTTAATTCAGCGGAATCTGCACCTTTGAACTTCGAATCGGTATCCGGAAACAACAGCCCGATATCACCCAAAGCCAGTGAACCAAGCATCGCATCCATCACCGCATGCAACACAATGTCTCCATCACTGTGCGCAACAATTCGATAATCGCAAGGCACCCAAAGACCGCCGAGGGTCATCCCCTCACCAGCCTCGATCTGATGAACATCAAAACCTTGTCCAATCCGAATCATAGTGCGGTCTCCCCACGAACTGACAAGAGTGCTTCAATTAATTCCAAGTCCTCAGGATAGGTCAGCTTGATATTCGACCGCCGCCCGCGGATCAGCCATGGAAGTTTACCATGCGCTTCCATCGCCTGTGCCTCATCTGTCGCCAATAAACCAGACGCTTTTGCTGCTTGAAGAGCCGCGGACAGTTCACCTAACCGAAATACCTGAGGCGTCATCGCATGCCACAGTCCGGTACGATCAACAGTCTCTGCAATACAGCTGTCTGACTCCTCTGGACAACTGTATATTTGATCAACACGCTTGAGCGTATCAGCAGCAGGAACACCCAATACCGCCCCGGGACAGTTGGTTGCATCAATCGCATCCAACAACGCATGCAGTTCATGTTGGGTAATCAGAGGTCGAGCAGCATCATGGACAAACACCCAATCATTGCTATCTGCACCCCGGGCCTCAATCCAATCGAGCCCGGCTTTTACGCTATCAGCGCGTTCGGCGCCGCCCACAATGGCAACAACATGATCATCACTTGATGCGGCCAGGTCATGGAATCGACGATCATCGGACGGAACAGGAACAACGACGGCTTCAAATACGTTCGGTTTGAGAAATGCAGTCAACACGTGATCCAACAAGGGCCGTCCTGCGACTGTCATGTATTGTTTTGGTACCTGAGAGCCAAACCGAAGACCTTTACCTCCGGCTGGAATCACAGCCCACAGTTTACTCACTCGGGAGCTCTCCTTTCGGTAGTAACCGGACGAAGGTTTCACCGTCTTTTACGTACCCAAAGCGTGACCGAAGGAGCTCCTCAATCGCCTCTGGATCTGTCTTCAAGGCATTAATTTCAGACACCAACTCGTCATTACGTGACATCAAACGCTGGTTTTCAGACTCTTGTTTTTGAAGTTCGTCTGTCAGACGTTGCAACTCGGAAATCGAGCCCGTCCCAAACCATAACTGGTACTGAGACAGCCCTAATAAAATCGCAAGCCCAACAAGAACGACCTTACCTGTCATGACTGCCCGAAAATGGCTCCACGGCCGGCATACTTCGCTTGAGAGCCTAG
>JAYNIS010000197.1:0-1918 GCA_038109325.1 Gammaproteobacteria bacterium
CGCTCATCCGGCACCACAACAAAATCATTCACCAAGTGTTGTGTCTTTGAATCAAATATCTGTGAACGTATACCCACTTTTGCAAGACTGCGTTCAAGATTTTGTGGTTCCACGCCCGTGACAATTTTCGATAACTCATCACAGACACCCCGCAATCGCATGAGTTTCATCTCACGCATCGAGAGCGTCCGAAGTCCGTTAGTGTTATTTAGGAACTTCCATACAAGTGATGCGCTTAACGCGAGCCCGTCACGCAGGGTGACACCTTGTAGCCCCTTATAATTCTCTCGCCCAATGACGGGCGTTGAACTGGGACCGAAGTACACGTCACCGTTCTGGTTGTGTGCGGTGTGCACACCTAGAAATGGTAGACTCAGGTCGGGAACCGGATAAACCAGACGCCGCATCGCGAACTCCGGATCCTTATGTTTCCAATACTTTCCTTTAAACGGCTGGAAACTGTATTGGGTTTTTAACCCAGCACGCTTAGCAACTTGGTCAGCGAATAGGCCTGCTGCGTTGATCACTGTTCCCGCCTCAAACGTACCCGTTAACGTTTGCACTGTCCCACGGCGAGCGCTAATGGCGATGGCTGGCGTACCGTAATAAATGACGCCACCGCTTCCGACAACATCCTTACGCACGCGTTCTGCCAACTGTTTCGGGTTCACTACCGACGTAATCGGAACATAGAGCGCTTGGTCGAACTGAGGGTTGACTCGTGGCTCTAACTCCAAAGCCTCTTTCCCTGTGACTTTATGTATGTCAACTCCATTTGCTGCGCCACGAGTTAGCAGAACATCCATCGAACTCAGGGAAGCCTCAGTCGGCGGAACCAGAAGCTTCCCGCACCGGTCGTTCCACAATTTATGCTCATCAACGTAATCAAGCATCTGCCGCGAACCAGACACGCACAATTTAGCCCGCAGGCTTCCTTCCGTGTAATAAATACCAGAGTGGATCACTCCAGAGTTGCGGCCGGTCCCGTGCGCGACCGAGGTCGCCTCTTTCTCAAGAACTACTACCTTCGATTGCGGATGCCTCCGCAGCCACTCGCGAGCGAGAGTCAGTCCAATGATGCCCCCACCGATAATTAAACAATCACAGGTCTTCATACCAGACTCATCCAATTCATTCTCTCAGCGAACCACAAGACCAGCGGTACCGATAAGATGGCGAGTACCGTTTGAACTGCGACAATTCCCGCCATTAAGGGGGCGTCTCCGCCCAACTGTCTCGCCAATATGAAGCTTGATGGGGCCGTAGAAACACACATCAACAAGATCCCAACTAAGAGCCAATCTCCGGTCAGACCCATTAGTCCAGCCATCGCAAAAAATACAAGCGGTTTAATAAGTAGCTGTGTCACGACCGAAAAAGATGCCAGCCCAAGTCCGGCCTGAACCGCGCGCCACTGCAATCCCGCGCCTAAACAAAGAACCCCCATCGGCAGTGCCGCTTGACCCACCAACGCCATCCCAGTCACAGGAAAGCCAGAAGGCACTCCAAGTACCCTTCCCGCACCCCCAATCGCGCAGGCTAGGATCAGTGGGTTCCTTGCCAATTCTCTGAAAACATGGCCGACTGCAAATCCAGATCGATTGGCGGTCATGACTGAGACACAGGCGATATTAATCACGACGATAATAGTCGCAGCCGAAATCCCGAGATGAGGTAACAAGTCCGGCCGAAGTCCGGCCATCAAGGCGAGAGAAATGAAGGTATTAAACCGAATGACACCCTGATAGACCGAGGTAAAAGACGCATAACTCGAACCAAAAACCTTCGCCCACCAGCCAATCAACAAAAAAATTGTCAAAATGCAGAGTACTCCGTACAGAGACCCAACCAATGGTACCCAAGGAATCGCGATCACAGGTGCTTGGATAATCACGGCGACCAAGAGGCTCGGCATCAG
>JAYNIS010000198.1:0-1915 GCA_038109325.1 Gammaproteobacteria bacterium
ACGTTTCCTCCGCTCTTGAGCGGCGAGAAGGTATCAAAGGACGTGGATCCGTTTATTAAGGCGGTGAGCGCGTCAATGATAGGCTGCGATCCGGGCACTATTTTTTACGCGGAAGACTCAGAATCATTGCGTGCAGCGATCACACTCGCGCCCGAGTTACCTCTCAAAGATAGTGTTTCGGTTGTGCATAGCCTAATGCTATCACTGGCAGACGGTTTAGGCGCATTGGGTCCACCAGAGCTTGCCGTTCATTTTGTTTGGCCGTGCCAGTTGAAGGTCAACGCGGCACGTTGTGGTGAACTCCGATTTAAGGCCTCGACAACTGACCCAGACACAGTCCCCGACTGGCTGGTGGTGGGGCTTACTGTCCCCTTTGTGAGGCCAGAATCAATCGAGCCAGGATCAGATCCATCGCAAACATGGCTGTACGAAGAGGGTTGTATTGAGCTGACCGTTCCGCAAATGATCGAGAGCTGGTCACGGCACTCACTGGTATGGCTCAACTCGTTTGAAGACAAAGGTTACCAGGCTATTCAAGATCACTGGCGAGCAAAGTGTGACTCGATCGGGTCAGAGGTCACCTACCCCGGTGAGGGTACCTTTGTTGGTACTGATGGGCACGGAAGTCTGCTACTCAAACGCGACGGAATGACGAGTATTCATCACTTAATCGACGAGATGGCACCATGAAACTAGCACGTACAATCCGACTTGATGAATCCGATGACAACGTATTCGAGCGACCAGCAGACGCAGGTGAGTGGGCAATCAGCGGGGCCTTTGAATTCTCAAACTGGGATGAAAGCAATCTCACCGGCAAGCCACGCCAAGCGTTCTCTAATGGTTGGTTGTCGCTTGAGTCTTTTGGCCGAGCCACATTTGTTGCCGTAACTTCAATCACTGACAGCGAGTATCAGTCATTGACTGCGAAGCTCGCCCAACACTTCGTCGACCACTACGGTGCTCCGGATATTGATGCCGCTTTGCCGGTTGCCAAGGACGAACTCGATCATATGCAGAGTATGTGCGAGGACCATGATGACAATACGCTCTTGATGGTCAGCCGAACCCTGAACGATTCTGGGGTTCATGAATCATTCCGATTCAATAGCCCGCAAAGCGCTTCCTTGGACGCCTTTGCTGTTCACGGGTCAGTCGACTGAGACGGTCTCAAAAACTCTGCGTACGGGATGTATCGGACCACTGAGCCGGGTTCGATCTTCTCTTCCTCGAATCCAATCTCTACGAGCCCGTCAGACCAACTGATACTCGAGATTCGACCAGACCCTTCAGACGGGAACACTTCAACGCGGCCAGTCGAATTTAAACGCGCCCGCAAATACTCAGACCGACCACGACGCTTGTTCTTCTTAAAATCAGCGACCACCTCATAACCACGAGGTTCTCGCCAGATACCGCCTGCCAGTACTTCCATCGCCGGTCGTCCAAAAACCATCGTACAAACCCAAGCCGCGACAGGGTTGCCCGGGAGACCAATCACTGGCGTCTCATTCCAGACACCAAGTGCCAGTGGACGACCTGGTTTCAATGCGATACGCCAGCTCGTGAGCTGTCCTTCTGATTTCAAAATCGCAGAAATATGATCCTCATCTCCGGCAGACGCTCCGCCAGAGGTAATGATCAGATCACACAACTCAGCTCCTTGATTGAGGGTGTCACGGACTGTGTCACGCGAGTCCTCCACGAGACCCAAATCCACGGCCTCAAACCCAAGGTCACGGACCATCGATAGAAGCATCAACCGGTTGGCGTCATAGATTTGCCAATAGTCAGCTGACTGACCAGGCAGGCGCAATTCATCGCCGGTCGACAACACACCAACACGTAAACGAGAGAACACTTCAACCTCAGCAACGCCCGCAGATGCGAGTAGTGACAGATCTGTCGAGGTCAG
>JAYNIS010000199.1:0-1914 GCA_038109325.1 Gammaproteobacteria bacterium
TCAGGGGCTTTTTTATGCCTTCCTAAAGGAGTGTTTCTGTAAACAAGAGCCCGCTTAGAGACTGAATCCATCCTGCTAGGTTTTACTACGCGATTTAGTCCTACTTGCCGTGTCAGAGTTAAATAGGAGGCCTTAATGGCAGTTCAACTTGAATTCATCAATATCCTCATAAAAAGAGAGTCAATTCAACGAATTGTGTCAGGTGGTTGCGAAGAGTTTTGCGTCAGATGGAGCCAAAACAGTTTGCAGACTTCGTTAATCTATTTAGCTTTCATCGACTTGCCACAAAGGCCGTTATGGCGATACAGGTGAATGTTTCAAGCGCTCCACAACGGCCACTATTTCAGGCATCATCTACTTATGGTCTGTTATTTATAGCAACAATCGGAAGGTTTAGATGCTGATCAGTCCGTTTTTGAAACTGGCAAAAGCGGGGCCGGAATTGCCCTGCCTATACCGCTTAAAGGATGAACAGTGGATTTGCTATTCGCGTGACGATGTAGTTCAGGCGGCGATGCGTTTGTGCGCCAAGTGGCAAGCAGACGGTCTACAACCCGGCGATCGACTGCTTATCTTGATGGAGAACCGTCCTGAGTGGGCTGTTACCGCGATCGCTAGTTGTATGTACGGTTTGGTCTCAGTCCCCGCGTACACCACGCACAAAGACCATGAGGTTCAGTATCTGATAGAGAAATCAGACGCCGTCGCGGCCGTCGTATCAGATGGACCGCTTCACGATCTATTGCAGTCTGTTGTTACGCCAGGCGCTGATTTCAAACTTTATGTTGCATCAGACGCTGAGAAACCACTATTCCCTGACATAGCAGACGGCGAGTTCACGCTGGTAGAAAATCGCGAGCCTGATGCACTTTACGCCCTCATCGCGACCTCGGGGACTAATGGATTACCTAAATTAGTCGCTCTTACGCAACGTAACCTGCAGGCAAATGTCACCAGTATTCTCGACGTGTTAGAAGAAGCCGATTTAGCCGAACCGCATCGCTTTCTTTCGTTTCTTCCGCTCGCCCATGCCTATGAACATATGGCAGGTCTCTACCTTCCGTTATACCTCGGTGGTGAGATCTTCTATTGCGAGAAGCTCGACAAACTTTCCTCAATGATGGCAGAGGTGAGTCCGACGCTTATGACAGCCGTGCCGAGGCTATATGAGCTGTTATATAGCCGAATCACCAACCAGATCGAAAAGGAAAGTCGAATCAAGCGGCTACTTTTTGAGACCACGATTCGGTTGGGTCAAAAGCCCCAGTTGTCTTTCGTCGAGAGGCTGCTTGATGGGCTTTGTGAACGTCTTGTTCGGCATAAGGTACGGCAGCGGTTTGGCGGCAAGCTTCGATATTTCGTGTCTGGTGGCGCGGCTCTTAATCCAAAGATATCTGAATTTTTTCAGGGACTTGGGGTCGGTATCTTACAAGGCTATGGGCAAACAGAGGCGTCGCCGGTCATTAGCGTGAACCGGCCGGGCGCGGAGCGAGCGGACACCGTCGGACCGCAATTGCCTGGGGTCGAGGTTAGGCTCAGTGATGGCGGTGAGTTGCTTGTCCGAGGCGAAAACGTGATGTCTGGGTACTGGAATGATCCCAAATCGACCGCGGAGGTGTTGATTGATGGTTGGCTTCATACCGGTGATCTCGCTGAAATTGATCCCGATGGGCACATACGGATTGTCGGTCGCCTGAAGGACTTGATCGTAAACTCGGGTGGCGACAACATCGCCCCGGCGCCAATCGAGCAAGAGATCAGCCTGTACCCTGAGGTTGAGCAGGCTGTTGTTGTGGGCGACGCACGGCCATGGTTATCTGCGATCGTTTGTTTGAACGAGGAAATTGAGTCCGCACGACATGATCAGGTGCTTCGCGACGTATTGAGGCGCTACAACCAGGATAAATCCCCCGT
>JAYNIS010000200.1:0-1910 GCA_038109325.1 Gammaproteobacteria bacterium
GTCGTACCTGTCTGAATGGTAACGCCGTGCCTTACCATCAATTGCTTCAGTTGTTCTACCAGCGCACCTGTGCCACCCATCGCGAAAAAAATCCCAAACGCCCGCTCGAGGTAATGAATCAGTCCGTAAATACTGGTCGTATCAAAAGGTGACCCACCCACGAGCAATGGTTGGATAGAGAACGCCTGTCGCAACTTGTCGTGAGAGAGATGCTTACAAACCATGTCCCACACGGAACGGTCGCTGCGTAGCTTCGCCAAATGAGGGACTTGCTTCGCCATGGTTTTGATTTCATGAAACGGCTGGTGAGCTAGTTCCGAGAAACCAATGTCAAACATGGCCTTAGAGTGTTGGACCAATGACTGATATCCCGCCTCATCCCTCGGCTCAATCCGACGGATCTCTGCCAGTGTTTCCTCGAGCGTACCCCCGTAATCGAAATGGTCTCCGTCGGGGAAGATAAATCGGTACCAAGGTGTCAACTCTCTGAATTCGATATGGTCATCACGCCGCTCCCCAAAGAGCTCAAAGAGCTCGTCAAACAGGAACGGTGCGGTGATCACAGTTGGGCCCGCATCGTGTCTGTATCCATCCACCTCAAACACTTGAGCTCGACCGCCGATACAGTCTTGTCGCTCAATGATATGAACGTCTAATCCGAGAGATCGAAGGCGCAGAGCACTGGCGATACCGCCAAACCCTGAACCAACGACCAGCGCACTTTTCATCACGCGGCGACCTTAAACGTGGGGTATTTCTGATGTAACGCCTGGATCAGCACCTCAAATGCTTCGATACAAAACTGAGGGGTTGATTTAACGCTTTGTCTGGCGTTCTCAAGATGCCAATCGAAACGCTCTCTCAGGGCACTCTCGGGATCCGAGCCGTCAGTGATAGTGTCCGCGAGAACCCAATACCCGTTGAGCCGTTGATTAAAGTCCTCCGCTTGATCAGAAAGATCATCTGCTAACTGATAGGCAACTCCAATGGATGATGCACCCGCCAGGACTTGCAGTATCTGATCATCAGACCCGCCCGTCAGCGCAAGCACCATCGCGATAGGGAGGCCAAGCAGAGGACCGCTCTTGTGGCGAACGATTTGTTCATAATCCAAAAACGATAATCGCTCCGCCGGTGTCCACTGGCAGTCGATCGTCTGACCAGCCGCCATCACGCTGATTCCGCGCGACAGCATGGTCACAAGCCTCGGTAATTGATGGATGTGATTCTGAGGTAACTGTGCGAGTTCTTCAAACGCAGCACCGATCAGGTCGTCACCCAAACAAATCGCCGACGACTTTCCAGCGACGGCCCAGACCGCGGCCTTTCCACGCCGTGTTGAGTCTTCGTCTTGAACGTCATCATGAATCAACGATGCCTGATGTAATAATTCCACTGAGGCTGCGATCGATAAGCGAGCGGATTTATCGAGAGATTGCGAGTGGCCAGCTGCAAGAGCGAGTATTGCCCGGGTGCGTGAACCGCCAGATGCCAAGTGATCGATAAACAGTTGGTTAAGACTGATCTCGTCTTTGACAGGTTTTGACCCGTACTGCCGTAGTTTCTCTTCTAATTCCGCCAGGTCGGTTTGTAGCAAGCTGAAATCGAACGTCTGCATAGGATTTCCTCACGTCATCCCATCCTTGGCTCATTATTATTTATCCCGTTTTCCATGCGCTCACATCAAATGAGCGCATGGAAAACGGAGCCTCTGTGAGGCTCCGTGTAAGCTTAAGCTGTCGCAGAAGCTTTGCTTGTTGATGTTGCTGCGTACCAAATCAACAGACCAAACGCGATCTTGTTCACTACGTCAGCCAGGTTGTAGACGATGTTGAGTGCCGCACTTGCAGCCGCCGTCGTATTGCCCGCATCGTCAACATAGACGAAGTAGCCAAGGACGTAGCCAAGTG
>JAYNIS010000201.1:0-1902 GCA_038109325.1 Gammaproteobacteria bacterium
AAATGCATCATTACAGGAATGTCGGAGCAACTGAGAACAGGCGCTCAATATCGGTAATCTTGCGTTTATCAGTTAGGAACATGATGACATGATCCTGGTGTTCGATTTTGATGTGGTCGTGTGCGATTAATACCTCATCCTCGCGAACGATTGCTCCGATCGTTGCTCCTGATGGAAGACTGATTTCGCTGATGGGTCTTCCAACAATGCGGCTTGATCGCGCATCACCGTGAGCAACAGCTTCAATCGCCTCAGCTGCGCCGCGACGCAGGGAATGAGCCGCTTGGATTGAGCCACGGCGGACTAGCTGCAATAGCGAACCGATAGTGGCTTGTTCGGGGCTTACGGCAATATCGACCAAACCACCCTGAACAAGGTCTACATATGCGGCGTTATTAATTAAAGTCATGACCTTGCGAGCGCCGAGCTTTTTGGCCAGCATCGAAGACATGATGTTGGCCTCGTCACTATTTGTGACCGCGCAGAACACATCGACATCATCGATCCGCTCTTCAAGCAAAAGGTCTTGATCGGACGCATCGCCTTGCAAAACAACCGTCTTATTTAACAATTCTGATAGTTCTTTGCAGCGAACTTGCCCACGTTCGATCAATTTAACGCGATATTGATTTTCGATGGATGTCGCCAGTCGGGCGCCGATATTTCCGCCACCAGCGATCAGGATTCTACGGTATGGCTTTTCGAGTTTTTGGAGCTCAGAAACAACTGCGCGGATATCTTTTCTGGCGGCAAGGAAAAACACCTCATCATCCGCTTCAATGACTGTGTCTCCTCGGGGGATAATAGGCCTATCTTTACGAAAAATTGCGGCAACTCGGGTATCAACTTTTGGAAGATCTTTGCGGAGGTCTTTCAGTTCACGACCAACCAGCGCTCCATCAGAGTAGGCTCTAACGGCAACAAGTTGAACTAATCCTCCCGCAAAATCCATGACCTGGAGGGCTCCAGGCTGCTGGATCAGCCTAAAAATTGCTTCTGTGACAAGTTGCTCTGGACGAATGATTTGGTCGATATTAAACGCTGTCTTACCACCAAACAGAGGATTTGATTTGCCGTTGTCTGCCCCGTCATATGCTGGTGATCTAACGCGTGCGATCTTAGTCGGCGTTCTGAACAATGCATGACTAATCTGACAGGCAACCATATTAATTTCGTCAGAGTTAGTCACGGCAATCAGCATATCGGCATCAACACCGCCTGCTTGCCTTAAAACATCAGGATATGAAGCATTGCCGTGGATCGTGCGGATGTCGAGACGGTCCTGCAGTGCTCTTAATCGAAAGCGATCTGTGTCCACCACTGTGATGTCATTGGCTTCCGAAGCTAGGTTCTCCGCAAGCGTTGCGCCAACCTGCCCTGCGCCTAGGATAATGATTTTCAAGCCGATACCCCGTCGTTGGTGGGCTCTGATTTAACCAGAAGCGAGTAAAAGAAACCATCTCCACCGGTGTGGATTGGAAAATGTTGGATTCCTAATCCAGTATCGATACCCGGTACGCCCTCAATTTGGATTAATGCTGCATCGGAATGGCGGTCGAGAAACTTGCGAATTTGCTGCTGATTTTCCTGTGGCAGGATGGAACAAGTTGTCACTAAAAATCTTCCACCAACCTTCAAGGTTTCCCAGGTCGCATCCAAAATCATGGTTTGCATCCCAAGAAGTGATTTTAGGGATGCCTCTGAGCGCATCAGGCGAACATCGGGGTTTCTCCGAATCACGCCGGTAGCAGAGCAAGGAAGATCAAGAAGCACAGCGTCAAATGGCGTTTGATCCCACCAACTATCGGTATGTGATGCATCGGCAGCAATCAGATCAGCGCGCAGTCCGAGCCGCACGAGATTTTCTTTAATACGTGATAACCGTTGTTCACTGACATCGAG
>JAYNIS010000202.1:0-1902 GCA_038109325.1 Gammaproteobacteria bacterium
GAGTAAGTCAATCCAAAATTTTTGTGGATAAATTGGGGAGAACTGTAGGCTATAAACGTCAAGGCCAGAGAATCTCTGGCTTTGGGTTTTGTCGGGCTGTGGATAAATGAAGAATCAATTTTTTCGATAGAATTTTTTCATTGAACAAACGATTTCGATTTTGTTTTTTGTCCGTTTTTAACCCTTTCTGAGTTCATCTACTGTGACAGCAATTTTCGCGAGCTGGGCTTCTGCCTCAGCGAGTCGCCCGCGCTCCCGCTCAACCACATCGGCAGGCGCTTTATCAGTGAAGCCGGGATTATTTAATTTGCCACTTAATCCTTTGATATCACCTTCGAGCTTTTTCACTTGCTTCTCTAAGCGTGCAATTTCGGCATCGACATTAATCAGTCCGGCCATGGGTACATGCACTTCAAGCTGTCCGATCAACTGTGTCGATGATGCTGGGATCGGATCATCAGCATTTAAGAACTGAACCTCGGAGAGTTTCGCAAGCGGCACAATCAGTGACTCCAGTCGCGCGAGACGATCTCGATCATCGTTACTACCACCGGCAAGCATCATTGGGATCTCTTTGCCTGGCGACAGATTCATTTCACCACGGATGGTGCGGACCGCGACAATCACAGACTTCATCCAGTCGACATCAGCTTCCGCCACAGTATCCACTTTAGATGCGTCACTGACGGGGTAGGGTGCTTTTGAGATGGTGTCTCCACCACGACCAAACAGTGGTGCGACTTGCTGCCAAAGCTCCTCAGTGATGTATGGCATCAATGGATGCGCAAGGCGAAGAATGGTCTCTAATACACCAACTAACGTCCGTCGTGTGGCAGCCTGCGTTTCTGGATTTGCGCCACCATCTGCCAAGATTGGCTTTGTCAGCTCTAAATACCAGTCACAGTATTCATTCCATACAAATTCATAGATCGCTTGGCTCGCTAAATCGAGTCGATAACTCTCGATCGCTTGCGCAACTTTGGCTTCTGTTGCTTGCAGGCTTGATCGAATCCAACGATCAAAGACTGTCATGTGTGCGGCATCGAGATCACCTAAGGTGTGACCATCGATCTTCATCATCACAAATCGTGTTGCGTTCCAGAGCTTATTACAGAAGTTTCTGTAACCCTCAATCCGGCCGACATCGAAATTAATGTCTCGGCCTGTGGATGCCAGCGAGCAAAACGTAAAGCGGAGCGCGTCAGTTCCGTAGCTTTGTAATCCCTCAGGGAATTGTCGTTTGGTTGCTTTGGCAATCTTTTCACGCATCTGCGGTTGCATGAGTGAGCCTGTTCGCTTCTCAAGCAGATCATCCAGTGAGATCCCGTCAATCAGATCGATCGGGTCTAGGACGTTGCCCTTGGATTTGGACATCTTCTGGCCTTCGGCATCACGCACCAGGCCATGGACATAGACCGTTTTAAACGGTACCTCACCGGTGAACTTCAAGGTCATCATGATCATTCGGGCGACCCAGAAGAAGATGATGTCAAAGCCTGTGACCAGAACACTTGTTGGGTGATAGCGCTTCAATGCCTCGGTGTCCTCAGGCCATCCGAGCGTTGAAAACGTCCACAGTGCTGATGAGAACCAGGTATCAAGTACGTCATCGTCTTGCGTCAGTTGCACATCAGGACCGAGATTGTATTTAGCACGAACAGCTGCTTCGTCTTCAGCTACATAAATGGTGCCAGTATCATCATAAAATGCAGGGATGCGGTGACCCCACCAGAGCTGTCTTGAGATACACCAGTCTTTCAAATCACGCATCCACGCAAAGTAGGTGTTCTCCCATTGCTTGGGTACGAACTGAATCGATCCGTCCTCGACAGCCTCAATGGCAGGCTTTGCGAGTGTCTCGACAGCTACAAACCACTGGTCTGTGAGTAACGGCTCAATCAC
>JAYNIS010000203.1:0-1873 GCA_038109325.1 Gammaproteobacteria bacterium
ATCGATGGTGTATCTATCCAACCTATGATTATGCCCATGGTCAGAGTGATGCGATTGAAGGGATCACGCACTCCCTATGTACACTCGAATTTGAGGATCACCGACCACTGTATGAGTGGCTTCTGAAAAAACTGCCCGTGCCGAGTCGACCGAAGCAAACTGAGTTCAGTCGCCTTGAACTCGAGGGGACGGTGACGAGTAAGCGTAAGTTGAATGCACTGGTTCAAGATGGTCACGTAACAGGGTGGGATGATCCGCGGATGCCAACGATCGCTGGTATGCGTCGTCGCGGATATTCTCCGGAGGGGATCCGCTTGTTCTGCGAGCGCATTGGTGTCACCCGGAAGCCAAACACGATCGAGTTACAGATTCTCGAAGGTTCGATTCGTGACGATCTCGAGGGTCGTGCACACAAAGCGATGTCTGTATTGGACCGGCTGAAGGTGGTTGTGACGAACTGGGATCAGGACCCATTAGAGCTCGATGTACCATGGCACCCAAAGCGGCCGGAGCTTGGATCAAGGACCATGCTGTTTGGTCGTGAGTTGTACATCGATCGGTCTGATTTTGAGCTTGAACCTCCTGAGGGATTCTTCCGGCTGGTTCCAGGCGGCAGCGTGCGTTTGAAGTATGGGTTCATTGTCGACTTTGAAGACGTCGTTTTGGATGCAGGCGGCCGCGTGTCGGAAGTCCATGTGCGATACGACCCAGAGACGCGTTCAGGGCAAGACCAGTCAGGCCGGAAGGTCAAGGGCACCATTCATTGGGTTCATGCAGAGTCTGCGAATGAAGTCGATGTCCGGATTTATGATCGCTTATTCACGGTTCCAGACCCAGGTAACTACGATGATCCTGTGGCAGTGATCAATCCAGAATCATTGATTCACGGTAAAGCAGTAGTCGAACCCGCGCTTGGAACACTGATGCCAGACACCTATTTCCAGTTTGAGCGTGTTGGCTTTTTCAAACAAGACCCTGAGAGTCGAGATGGCCAGATGATTTATAACCGTTCTGTTACGTTGAAAGACGCGTGGGCCAAGAAAAAGTAACGCTGCCACCGACGGAGATCGTCGATCCGGCAGGTCGAGAATTTGACCGGCTGCCGGTTGAGCTGCAGTTAGAGCAGTTGCTGGCATCGCAGGCTCACGCCGTTGAGGCTGTCCGCAAAATCACAGATCAACTCGCTGCTGCTGTCGAAGCTTCCGCTTCCCGCCTTCGAGCGAGTGAAGGGCGATTGGTGTATACCGGTGCAGGCTGTTCGATTCGAATTGGCGTTCAGGATGGCGTTGAGTTGGTACCAACATTTGGGTGGCCACTCAGTCGTCTGGCGTATTTGATCGCGGGGGATGCCAGAGCGCTCGCTGAATCCGTAGAGGGAGCCGAAGATGATGCCACCGACGCGATTACCCAGGTTGAGCGATGTGGTATCGCAGAGCCCGATGTGGTCATCGGTATTGCTGCTTCGGGTAATACGCCATTCACCTGTCAGGTTCTTGCTTCAGCTAAAGAGCGGGGCGCTTTGACCATCGCAGTGAGTTCAAACCCTGGAGGCCGACTGGTTGAGATCGCAGAACACGGGTTAGTTACTGAAACAGGCGCTGAAGTGCTCGCGGGCTCGACCCGATTGGGTGCAGGGACTGCGCAGAAAGCACTTTTGAATGCATTCTCTACGGCATTGATGACCGAGCTCGGACGCGTCCTTGGCAACGAGATGCTCTGTGTGCAGGCAACCAATGCCAAGCTAAAAGATCGTCAGGCTCGGATTTTAGCTGGTCAAATTAATGGATTTGATCAGGCGCGTGCGTATCAGTTGTTGAGTGATCTGAACTGGGATTTACGGACAGGCCTGTTGGTTGCATCGGGTTGGGATCCG
>JAYNIS010000204.1:0-1871 GCA_038109325.1 Gammaproteobacteria bacterium
CTTCAACCTCAGCAACGCCCGCAGATGCGAGTAGTGACAGATCTGTCGAGGTCAGCCGTCGGCCTGCGCTGAATATTGGCGTACCAACAATGACATCCTCGCCCGCCTCACGCGTATTTGACCACTGCTTCAAAGGTCCATTAAACGCAATCCGGTCCGGCTCGATGGTACAATCTTCCTCGAGCACCACTGTATCCACACCGTCCGGTAAAATCGCGCCTGTCAGAATCCTAACCGCTTGGCCTTTCTCGACACGACCAGAGAACGGAACACCAGCCGCCGCCCGTCCATCACACAATTGCATGATTTGAGGGCCCTCAGGAATCGGACCGGCAAACCCATAGCCATCAACAGCCGAGTTAGAGCCGGGTGGATTCGATCGCACGGCGCTGACATCACTTGATAAAATTCGATCGCAGGCCTCTTCTACTGGAATTCGACGACCAGAGCTGACAACCGTCGATAATGCGTCTTTAAGAAGCCTTTTGGCTTCATCGACAGGTGTCCAATCAACTCCTGGCGGCAATGCAAAGCAATCATTTCGAAGTGGTGGCGGTTGGATTTCAGGCATGTATTTGCTTCCAAATGTAATCGGCGATTGAGGTTATATCGTTGAGATCAAATACCGGGATATCAAGACCGGTGATTTCGCAATCAGCAGCCACTGCGACGATCGATGCATCGGTCTCTGAGAGCAAACTCGTTTGACGCTCTTCCCGATGGACTTCGAGTTTTGGGATCGGAGTCCTCTTAAACCCCTCAACAAGAACAAGATCACAGGGCGCCATGCGGCTCAATAACTCATCCAATTCAAATTCAGCCTGATCGCGATACTCATGCATTAACGCGAACCGTGATCCACCAGCTAGCATCACTTCTTGCGCCCCAGCCATTCGATGCCGATAACTATCGGTTCCCAATCGATCGACATCCACGTTGTGATGCGTATGCTTGACCATAGAGACAGTCAGCCCGCGCGCAGTAAACTCAGAGACTAATCGCTCCGTCAGCGTCGTTTTCCCGGAATTTTTCCAACCAACCACGCCGAACACTGGGGTACTCATCATCGGGCTCCTTGCTGAGCAATCACCAGATCTTCCGGCGTATTCACGTTAAAAAATGGGTCAAGTGATCCGGGCTCGTGAGCACACTGAATCTCAGAACCACCAACCGAATCCGTCCAGATCACAATCTTCCGAATACCGCCTTGCAATGCATCACGAAGATTATCCTCGAGAGATACATGCCAAATACCAAAGGTCGGATGACGCATCCATTTGGACTTTTCATGATCAAAGCTTGATGCAAGAACAACCGGGGCCTGACTCTCCTTCGCTTCGTAGCGCGCTTTAGAAACGAAATCAGTAGGAAAGAATGGTGTATCTGCCGCAACCGACGCAACCCAACCAAACTGATGCTCGCGCGCGTGTTCAAGCGCGGCCAGCACACCTGCCAATGGTCCTAGATGCCCATCAAGTGAATCAGCAATACAGGGCAGACCAAACGAAGCAAAGCGCTCCGTATCTCCATTCACGTTCAAAACGACTTCATCGACTTGCGGCCTGAAGCGCTTTAATACCTCATCAAGGATCGTCTGTTGCCCAAGCTGCAATAATCCCTTGTCTGAGCCTCCCATTCGGGTCGCCAGGCCACCGGCGAGCACCACACCCAGAATCCGATCACTCATCATGAGCGCTCTTGCGGCGATGTTTTTTATCCTCTTCTGGCACTAAGTCAGGGTCAGTGTCGTAGATCAGACGTTCTTCGCCGCTTAAACAAATGAACTTCCGACCACGCATCCGTCCAACCAACGTCAAGCCGACCTGCTTAGCGATATCAACACCCCACGCTGTGAATCCAGACCGACTCAC
>JAYNIS010000205.1:0-1855 GCA_038109325.1 Gammaproteobacteria bacterium
GTCGCTGATGACAAAGAAAGCCCTGCGGACTTTGTTCTTTGGAAGTCTGCTAAAGAAGGCGAAAAGTCTTGGCCTTCGTGGCTTGGTCCTGGGCGGCCGGGTTGGCACATCGAATGCTCTGCAATGAGTATGGATGCGCTTGGAGAGACATTCGATATCCATGGCGGTGGGCCGGATCTCAAATTCCCGCATCATGAAAATGAAATCGCACAATCCGAAGCTGCTACAGGATGCACATTTGCACGCTACTGGATGCACGCGGGCGCGGTGCGTGTGAACGAAGAAAAGATGTCGAAGTCGCTTGGGAATTTCGTGACGCTTGATACGTTATTCAAAGAGTTTCACCCCGAAGTGATTCGCTTTTTTTTATTACAAAGCCACTATCGCAGTGCGATTTCATTCTCAGATGATGCTTTGGTGCAGGCTGAGACGGCATATAGTCGGCTTGTTCACGCGTTACCTGATGAGCTATCGGCTCCAGATTCGGACGCCATATTTGAGTTTCAAACATTGATGGACGACGACTTTAATACCCCGCGCGCGATCGCTTTATTGTTCGAGTTGGCGTCAGAGGGATCTGCTGAATCTGCCTCCAGTATTACGGCGATCGGTAAAGTTCTCGGTCTATTTGCGAGCGGAAAAGAAGCATTTTTCGACCAACAGCAAGCTTTAAAGGCTGCGAAGAGCGGCCTCAGTGAGGCAGCCATTGACGCTCTAATTGCGGCGCGTGAGCAAGCTCGGAAAGACCGAAATTTTGGGGCTGCTGATAAAATTCGAGATGATCTTATCGCACAAGGTGTTGTGCTTGAGGATGGTGCTGGCGGAACGTCGTGGCATCGCAAATAAATCGAGTTGATGCGACCCTTTTTGCTATCACCGTTTTGACCTGGGGCACCACTTGGTTTGTCATCTTAGGTCAGTTAGGCGTTGTGCATCCGATTGTTTCGGTTGGATGGCGTTTTCTACTCGCGTCGCTCATTGTTTTTGGGATTTGTTTCGCGCGCTCTGAAAGACTCGCACTCACGGTATCTGAACACGTCTTGTGTGTACTTCTGGGTTTGTTTTTGTTCTGCCTCAATTACGGTTTTTTTTACACGGCGAGCCTGTCATTAACAACCGGTCTTGTTTCGGTGGTTTTCTCAACAATGGTTTTTTGGAATGCCCTAGGTGCTTGGTTGATCTTGGGGCAATCTCTAGAGAGCCGGTCTTTGCTTGGCGGCGCCATCGGCGTCCTCGGTCTACTGATCTTGTTTTGGAGCGAGTTGCTATCATTTGATTGGGAAAGCGATGATTCGCTTGCCTTGTTTCTGTGTTTACTCGGAACACTGTCCGCAAGTTCGGGCAATCTCGTGTCAGCAACACTGCAAAAACGCGCCATGACTGTATGGAATTCGACGGCATTTGGAATGTTGTATGGAACAGTCTTGACCTTTAGCTTTGCACTTTTCAATAATTTGAATATTCAATTTGAGTGGACAGTGGTCTACGTAGGTTCATTGTTATACCTCGTCATTTTTGGCTCTGTGATCGCTTTTGGGTCATATTTAACGTTGATTGGCCGGATTGGGCCTAGCCGTGCCGCATACGCCACGGTCGCATTCCCCGTTGTTGCCATCTTAGTGAGTGTCCTTTTTGAGGGATATCAACTGACTTTGCTCGCCTTGGTCGCGGTGGTGCTCGTGATCGTTGGAAACTGGCTTGCACTTTCGGAACCCAAGGCCCGAAAATCTCCTTGCAGAGCCTGAACGCGATGACTATACTCCGCACCCACTGTTGAGCACTACTGTGCTCAGTCAGGCAGTCGGGGTATAGCGCAGTCTGGTAGCGCATCTGCTTTGGGAGCAGAGGGTCGTTG
>JAYNIS010000206.1:0-1846 GCA_038109325.1 Gammaproteobacteria bacterium
GGTCCACCCGAGACAACGCTGCTTTTACTCGTCTTGGAATTTCTGATTCACTGAATCCCGAAATACGAAGTGGCAACGCGACGTTATCGTAGACGGATAAGTCGTCTTCCAAATTAGGGTCTTGAAAGACCACGCCAACACGTCGTCGATAGCGCGCGAGCTTCTCACCGGATAACGTTGATAAATCGGTACCTGCAACGCGAACCACACCAGATGATGCGATCTCTAGGCCCAAAATCAGGCGGAGTAATGTCGACTTACCCGCTCCAGAGTGACCCGTCAGAAAGGCCATCTCACCTGGCGCCAATCGGAAATTCACATCAGAGAGTGCTTGCCGTTGGCCATCGTATACTTTGGCAACGCTCTCAAATTCAATCACTCAGCAGTCTCCGCGAACATTGCGTCGACAAATGCTGCTGCATCAAATACACGCAAGTCTTCAGCTTTTTCCCCAAGACCCACATAACGGATCGGCAAACCAAATTCACGGGAAAGTGCAAACACGATGCCGCCCTTCGCAGTGCCATCGAGCTTTGTTAAAACCAATCCTGTCGGCTGAATGGCTTTCGAAAATTCACGCGCTTGGCTGATGGCATTTTGGCCTGTGCCTGCATCCAAGACGAGAAGCACTTCATGTGGCGCACCGATATCGAGCTTCCCGAGCACTCGGCCAATCTTTTCCAGCTCATTCATCAAATTCGCTTTGTTTTGGAGACGTCCCGCGGTATCAGCCAAAACGATGTCCGTACCCCGTGCTTTCGCTGATTCGCATGCGTCAAAGAGAACCGACGCTGAATCTGCTCCCGTGTCTTGGGCGATCACAGGAACACCGTTACGTTCACCCCAAGTTTTTAACTGCTCAACTGCTGCTGCACGAAAGGTATCGCCAGCCGCAAGCAACACAGATCGCCCATCTGCCTGATACCGATGGGCGAGCTTGCCAATCGTGGTCGTTTTGCCAACGCCATTCACACCAATCATCAAAATCACATGCGGCGTATTCGAACTCTCATCCACAGTCACTTCAGATGCGCTGAGTGTTGATGCCAAAATATCCTTCAGAAGCTTGAGCAACCCCTCTGGGTCTGACACACCTTCTCGCTTCGTGCGCTCTTCAAGCGTCTCCAAAACCCAGTCAGTGGTATCAACGCCAACATCAGACGATAGAAGAATTGCCTCAAGATCTTCGCGGATCTCTTTATCAAAACCACCGCTGAATAAGCTCTTCAGGCTACTTGATAACTGAGACCGTGAACGCGAGAGGGCTTTGAAGAAACTCACAGGCTCGGCAACTTCAACAGCCACAGAAGCATGATTCGTCGAATCTGGCACATTATCCTGAGTCTGCTTAGGCTCTTCTGACGCCGCTTGTTTCCGCCCGAATACAAACCAAGCGACGAGCGCAACGAATACGGCGACTCCAACAAGCAAAAGTGGATCGAAGGTCATGGCAATTGGAAATCCTAAAAATCTTGAGTCGAGATGATAGCATTTACAGATGAAAAGAGAGATGAACAAACGCAAAGCCCAGACAGGTGTTCGTATTATCGGGGGCACACTCAAGCGCTCTAAAATCGATGTTTTAGACCGGGACGGCCTGAGACCCACTCCCGATCGGGTGCGTGAAACTCTATTCAATTGGCTGATGCCAGCGATACCTGGCGCCAATGTCATTGATTGTTTTGCCGGAAGCGGAGTGCTTGGCCTAGAGGCATTGTCCCGGGGTGCATCACGATGCACTTTCTTCGAAAAAGATGGTGCGGTCGCCAGACAGCTTGAGCAAAACCTCGAGCGCTTCCAGCTCAATCCTCAGGCAACGGTCACCTGTGCGGATGTATTCCAAGCA
>JAYNIS010000207.1:0-1817 GCA_038109325.1 Gammaproteobacteria bacterium
GAGTCTCACACACGTGCAAATTGATGAAATCTAATTCATCAATCCACATCCTTTCGCCGCGCCTCGCAAACCAGATTGCTGCAGGTGAGGTTGTCGAGCGGCCAGCCAGCGTTGTGAAAGAGTTGGTTGAGAATGCGCTAGATGCTGGTTCCACACAAATCGATATTGATTGTGAAGCTGGTGGCATCGGTCGGATGCGTATTCGAGACAATGGATCAGGTATTCGATCTGATGAGTTGCCACTCGCATTGTCGCGACATGCAACCAGTAAGATTTTCGATCTTGATGATCTTGAAGCAGTCAGAACGCTTGGCTTTCGGGGTGAGGCTCTGTCGGCTATTGCCTCGGTCTCACGGTTAGATCTGATTTCGGCAATTGAAGGTGAGGCAGGGTCGAAAGTGTCTGTTGAAGGACGAGACATGGTGCCCTCAATCGAAGCATCTGCACATCCGAGAGGTACGACCGTTGATGTGCGTGATTTGTTTTTTAATACGCCTGCTCGTCGAAAATTTTTAAAGACCGAAAAAACAGAATTTGGTCATATTGATACGGTCGTTAGTCGGCAAGCGCTGAGTCGATTTGACGTTGGCTTTCGTCTTGTACATCAAGGCCGAGTGACGCGTCAGCTGCCGCCTGCACTGAGTGAAAGCGCGCAGTCAGAACGAGTGGTTAATTTACTAGGTCGCGGTTTCATGGATACGGCCTTGCAAGTCGATTCCGGCGCAATTGGTCTGTCGCTTAAAGGGTGGGCTTGTCGGGCAACTTTTAATCGGGCTCAGGCCGATTGTCAGTATGTGTTTGTCAACGGACGAATCGTTAGAGATAAGCTCGTGTCACATGCCTTGAGGCAAGCCTATCGAGATGTATTATTCCATGGACGGCATCCTTGCTACTTGCTATATCTTGAACTTGATCCTGCACAGGTAGATGTCAATGTACATCCGACCAAGCATGAAGTGCGTTTTAGAGATTCCCGTCTGATCTATGACTTTCTACTTCGCTCTGTATCTAAAGTCTTAGCAGATGATCGACCTGATCAAGTGCTTGGCCAAGCCTCATCGTTTCCGACTGGGTCGATAGATCAACGCGTTGATGCCGCGCAGTATCAGTCTGGGATTCGATTTGGTGACAAAGCGAGGCCGTCGGCAGGCTTTGATGTGTTGTCGCAATTGGCGAGGCCATTTGATCCGGTCGCACCCAATGAACGAGAGGACGCGCAAGATATTCCAGCAATGGGATATGCGGTTGCACAATTGCATGGTGTTTATATTTTGTCCCAGACTCGGGATGGAATGATCATCGTTGATATGCACGCAGCTCATGAGCGGATTACTTATGAAGCCTTGAAACATGCATTGGATGATCGTGGGCTTGTGAGCCAACCGTTGCTTATCCCTGTGACTATGCATGTGAGTCAACGAGAAGCATCGTTAGTCGAAGAGGCTCATGATTTGTTTGAGCAATTTGGCTTGGGTGTTCAGCGTGTTGGTCCAGAAACCATTCGGATCGAACATGTCCCGGCGATATTAAGACGCGCAAGTCATGAGGATTTGGTGCGCGATGTCTTGAGCGATCTCGCTGAAGTTGGGACAAGTGATCGTATCGTTGAGGCCCGAGATCATCTCTTGGCCACAATGGCCTGCCATGGTTCTGTCAGAGCCAATCGACAATTAACAGTATCTGAGATGAATGCGTTGTTGAGAGATATTGAGCGAACAGAGCGTTCAGGTCAGTGTAATCACGGCCGCCCGACATGGACGGTCTTGACGATGAATGATTTAGATCGGCTGTTCTTGCGAGGCAGCTAGCCCATCAGC
>JAYNIS010000208.1:0-1816 GCA_038109325.1 Gammaproteobacteria bacterium
CACTCTCCGGGTGATGTGAGTGTTCTCGTGCCCGAAGATCAGGTGGTGCTTGCAGGTGATATGGCGTTTCATGTGCGGATGCCGCCAATTTTCGATAATACAGACACAGCCCTTTGGCTTGAGAGCTTCGATCTCTTTGCTGATGAAGTTGCAGACTGGACCATTGTTCCAGGGCATGGTGGGCCGACGGACATTGCGACTGTCACTTCAGGGACTAAGGATTATCTTATCTTCTTACGTGGCAGGGTTCAGGAAATCTTGGACAATGGTGGGTCGTTAGACGATGCCTATAACATTGATCAGAGTCAGTACAAGCATTGGCATACATACGATGAACTTGCAGCCCGCAATGCAGGCCGCGTCTTTGAACGGATGGAGTTTGAATAACCTTTAGGGGGTTAGGAAATGGGTGATCAGCGTTTTGAGCGTCGTATCACCCGGCTCCCCAAAATGCTTCTGGGCACGTCCACCTAAAACCAAAAGCATATCTTCGAGTTCGTTGCCGCTTTGACGAACAAAATCAAATGATCGAATGTCATCTCCGGTGTAGCGTTCGGGTCCAAGAATGACACATAACTTTGATTCTACTTTTGAGAGTGTTTTCCGGATGCGGTATCCATTGACGAAAACGCCTTCGTTGCGGTGGCCGTGGATTTCTGTTTGTGTCGCCGGTGTGATTGCTGAAAAGCTTACTGGGCGGCCAAGCTCGAGTTGCATCACGCCAAGTGAGAAATCATCGATACCGAGAGTGAAATTGGCTTCACCTGCCAAGAAGATGATCCAACTTTTCAAAGATGATTTAATTGTGTTGCCGTCCCATGATGTTAATACTGGAGCGTCTTTATAAGACATTCCGAGCTTCTCTTCGATCGTATCTGTTACCGCATCAAATTGTTTTCCTAAGAATTTTTTACGATCCTCCGGTCCGAGCTCTTTGGCGTGCGCTTCAATTTGAGCGCGTAATAAACGGTCACCATGTTTATGAAGAATAGGAACTAGGAGTGAATTAGACGGATGCATCGCTATAATCTTGGCTGTAAACGTAAAAGGATACCAGTTTGGACGAACTTCCCGATAGCCTACCGAGTAATTTGATCTCGGTTTTAGCCTCGCCTTCTCATCCCGGTAATATCGGAGCGGTCGCTCGGTCATTGAAAACCATGGGGTTAGCGTCATGCAGACTGGTAAGTCCAGACGATTATCCATCGCCAATCGCCTCAGCGCGAGCATCTGGGGCGCTTGATGTACTCAATGATGCATCGCTGTATGAGACATTTGATGATGCGATTGCAGATTGCCGGCTAGTAGTCGGAACGTCAGCCCGTTTGCGCTCGCTAACATATCCGCACGTCACTCCTCGTCAAATCGCACCGTTGCTTATTGAAGAAGCTGAAAAGGGTCGCGTTGCGATTTGTTATGGGAGAGAGGAGTGTGGATTGCTAAACGAGCAGCTTGCACGGTGTCACTACCACATTGAGATCCCTGCGAATCCTGAGTATTCGAGCCTCAACCTCGGGTCGGCAGTCCAGGTAATGTCCTATGAGCTTCGATTGGCATTCTTAGATGGCCAGAATCGCACTGGGATTGAATCGAAGGAATTGTGGCCACCGACCTATGACCTTGGGCGATTTGGCTGTGAGTCTTGGGATGAAGAACCGGCTACCGCTCGTGAGGTCGATGGTTTGATTGAGCATTTTGAACGAGCAACTCGTCACAGCGGTTTCCTCGATCCAAAAAATCCGATGCTGGGAATGGCGAGGCTCAGACGACTCTTCAACCGCGCACGCGTTGATCGCGTTGAAATCAATATTCTGCG
>JAYNIS010000209.1:0-1787 GCA_038109325.1 Gammaproteobacteria bacterium
CACCTGTGCAGAACGTAAATAGGTGAACGGTACTTATGTATTCATCAACTGTATCAAAACGACTTTTAGGTATTGCGGACGCGGGTTGGCCAGAATCCGCTCCGATCGAACAATTAGCGATGGCTCTAGGATTTGAGGCGGTCGTTTCAACTCAAGTCGAAGGCCTATCACGGCAAAAAGACTTGGGCGTTGTTGTAACGAAATTACAACCTGGATCGTCATTACAATCGATGATCGAGTCGATGCGCTCTTTTGGCGAAGAAGTTCAATTTGTAATCCGGGCCGACGCCTCTGATTTGCAGGCAGTGACAACACTGGCACGAATCCCTGGCGTTCATGTCGTTGCCGATACGGATTTTACAGAAGCAACATGGACCCCGATTTTCGAGTCGCAGTTGCTTTCTCCGTCCGTGGAGCATGAGATTCCGAAAGCGGAGCCCCCGGCTCCGCAGTCACTTGAGTATGTGTTTGTTGATCCTAAATCACAGCATTTGCTTGCTCTTATTGAACGTCTTGCAGTGACAAAAGCTGCTGTTTTACTTCAGGGCGCGACTGGTTCTGGAAAGGAGGTTCTTGCGCGAACGCTTCATGAGTTATCTGATCGTTCGAATAAGCCTTTTATTGCACTGAATTGCGCAGCGATGCCTGAAAATTTGGTTGAAGACATGCTCTTTGGACATGAAAAAGGCGCATTTACTGGAGCGACTCGGGAGCTTGCTGGCGTCTTTGAGCAAGCACAGGGCGGAACAGTTTTCCTTGATGAAATTGGTGAGATGCCGGTCCAACTGCAAGCAAAACTACTTCGCGTTTTACAAGAAAAAGAAGTGGTTCGGCTGGGGGGAAGAGATTCAATTGGCCTCGATTTCCGACTCGTCGCAGCGACTAACAAAGACTTAAAAACTGGAATTACTGACAAGACTTTCCGGGAAGATCTGTATTACCGAATTAGTGCTTTTAAGCTGCAGATACCAGCACTCGCTGAGCGTCGAGGTGATATTGTTCCGCTCGCGAGCTTGTTAGCAACGAAGCACGGATGTGCGCGCGCCGAATTTACAGAAGGCGCGCTAAGACAGCTCTACGGTTATCACTGGCCGGGTAATGTGCGTGAGCTCGATAACGTGATTCAGCGTGCTCTTGTGTTCGCTGACTACGATCGGATTGACGCAGAGCATATTTTCTTTGACGAGCCGATGATCGCCAGATCTGATGTTGATTTGTCTCAGACAATGATGACCCCTTCATTTGAGACGCCAAGGATGCCGGTGTCGACTCCAGCGGTGCCTATGATGGCGCGTCCGCGTGATTTGCAGTCGGCAGTTCGAGCAAGCGAATATGACGTGATCATGGACGCGATTCGTTCAACTCGAACGCGTGAGGAAGCAGCTAGAAAGCTCGGGATTAGCCCGCGCACGCTGCGATACAAAATGGCCAAGTTAAGAGAGTCCAGCCCTGGACTGTCTTATTGCGCGTAAGGAGCTGACCCATGATTGACAAGACAGGATCAATTCACGCGCAACTGGTAATGGACCAAATCAAGGCTTACCAGACCCGCGTTAATCAAACGCGCGAGCCAGAAGCGGCGATCGCGCCGACAGAAATTCAAAAGCCAACGTTCGGCCAAACCGTCAGCCAGATGGTGACCGACGTAAATAGCGCGCAAATGCAGTCTGCTGAATTGCGAGCTGCCTATGAGCGGGGTGAAAACGTTCCCCTCACAGACGTGGTGATTGGGATGCAGAAATCATCTCTCGCATTCGAAGCGACGCTTCAGATCCGTAACAAGGTTC
>JAYNIS010000210.1:0-1774 GCA_038109325.1 Gammaproteobacteria bacterium
TTTTTTCTGTCTCTCAGCAATGAGTTGATTTTCATCGACTTCGATTTCTGGAGTGTTGTGATCAGTCATTACAGTCCCTGCTTCAAACTTGCTTCAATAAATGGATCCAAAGCGCCATCCAGCACAGATTGCGTATTGGACGTTTCAACGCCAGTTCTTAAATCTTTAATTCGACTTGAATCCAAAACATAAGAACGAATCTGGCTTCCCCAGCCAATATCTGCTTTTGAGTCTTCAAGTGCTTGTGCCTCAGCACGACGCGCGTCCATCTCACGTTCATACAACTTAGCGCGGAGCTGTTTCATGGCAAAGTCTTTGTTTTGGTGTTGGGAGCGCTGGCTTTGGCACTGCACGACAATTCCACTCGGTTCATGGGTGATTCGTACCGCAGAATCTGTCCGGTTGACGTGCTGACCACCAGCTCCTGAGGCTCGGTAGGTATCAATACGAAGATCGGATGGGTCGATTTCAATCTCAACATTGTCATCAATCTCAGGGGAGACAAATACTGAGGAGAAGGACGTATGGCGTCTTGCCCCTGAGTCAAACGGGCTCTTACGGACTAAGCGGTGAACACCTGTCTCCGTTCTTAACCAGCCATAGGCATATTCGCCTTGAACGTGAATCGTGGCGCTCTTGATTCCTGCAACTTCACCCTCTGAGACTTCGACAACTTCGACTTTGAAGCCTTTTTTCTCAGACCAGCGTAGGTACATACGAAGTAACATATTGGCCCAATCTTGCGCCTCAGTTCCTCCAGAACCTGCCTGAATATCGAGATAGCAATTATTCCCGTCAGCTTCGCCAGAGAACATCCGACGGAACTCAAGGCCAGCAACCAGAGTTTCCAAACGCTCAAGCTCTTCATCCACCTCAGTAAGACCGTCTTCATCACCCTCTTCAAGCAACATTTCAGTTAACTCTTTTTGATCAGAGAGGCTTTGGTCCAGCTCATCAATCGTTTTAACAACAGATTCTAAGCTTGCCCGTTCTCGCCCGAGAGCTTGCGCCTTAGATGGATCATTCCAGACGTTTGGGTCTTCAAGCTCTAGATTGACTTCGTCGAGTCGTTCACGTTTGGCAGTGTAGTCAAAGATACCCCCTCAGCACGTCAGTACGCGCTTTTAGGTCTGCCATCATTGCATTACGGGCATTTATTTCCATGAATAGTCTCAGTGAACTTGAAAAGCCCGAGAGTCTACAGAATCTCGGGCTTATAGTCAGGCGGTTTGGGGATCTTTTAAGGAAATATCCTCTGTGAAATCTCCGAGGGGTGCGGATGGTTTAAACCGTTTCATCAAGACACTCATAAGTGGAGGCACAAAGAAAAGCGTCAACAATGTCGACAATAGTAGACCTCCAAAAACAACGATTCCGATACCTCGATACAACTCAGAGCCAGCGCCCGGGAAGATGATCAACGGCAGCAAACCAAAAAGACTGGTAAATGTGGACATGAAGATCGGTCGGATACGATTACTCGTAGCCTCCAGAATCGCGTCTGATGGATCCATCCGGTCATGCTGAATGTGCCACAGGGTCTGCTCAACCATCAAAATCGCATTATTAACCACGACACCGGTCAAGATGATAAACCCAAGCATAGTCAGCATATCTAACGACTGATCAACAAATTGGTTGAGAAACGCCAACCCTAATATGCCTCCGGTCGCAGCGATAGGAACAGTTACCAAAATCACTAGCGGTAGGCTAAAGCTTCTGAGAAGTACGACCAACAGGAGATAGATCACGGCTATCGCCATCAGTACATTAC
>JAYNIS010000211.1:0-1749 GCA_038109325.1 Gammaproteobacteria bacterium
GAGATGCGCATCATGACGACGCAGATACAACAAGGCAACGTATGCTGGAATCAGGACTAACAAACCGAAACCCAGCTTCACGTATTTTCCACCAACCTGTTCTTTACTTCTTGGATACATCATGACCATGGCGGCAGCACCAATCCAGAAGATGCACCCAATACCCAAGAGCATCGGAACATAGACGTTCGGTAACAGATAGGACCAATACAAGACACCGCTGAACGCGACAAGCAAAGTCAAAGTTAATAACTGACTCACAAGTCCTGACAAACGGATCCATTCCCATGCACCAACCAAGACAATCAGGCCAATACAAAGGGCAAACGCATCCTCAGGAAGGACAAACAAGATTAACAGTGCGATTGGCAACATCACCAATGCGGTCAATACGCGCGCTTTCAGCATAGCTAGCCTTTTACCTGCTCTGAGGTTTTGCCAAAGCGCCGCTCACGACCGCCGTATTCTAGAAGACAGGCGTCCAGTGCCTCGCCGTCAAAATCAGGCCACAACACGGCACTAAAGACGAGCTCAGCATATGCCGACTGCCACAATAAGAAATTAGAAATCCGGTGCTCGCCACCGGTCCGAATTAAAAGATCCACGCTCGACTGCCCTGCTAAATTCTGATTATTTTCAAACAGTTGCTCATTAATCGCCTGCAACTCAAGGGTTCCTGCCTGCACTTGAGCTGCTAACCGCTTTGCGGTCTCTGCAATATCCCAGCGTCCACCATAGTTCGCAAGAATATTCAGCTTTAATCGCGTACCTTTGGCTGTCGCCTCTTCGGCTCGCGCCATCGCCTGAGTCAATGAATCTGAAAACCGCGATCGATCACCAATAATCTCAATTGCGATTTTGTTTTCAACAAGCTCGGGGACTTCAGCATTCAACGATCTTTCAAACAATCGCATCAGTCCATCAACTTCAAGCTTTGGACGATTCCAGTTCTCACTAGAAAAAGCGAATACGGAAAGCGTATGGACCCCCCGTTCGACACATTTCCGGATCACTCGGCGCAGTGCATCGGCGCCAGCAGCATGTCCTGCAAGTTTTCGTTTACCATGCAGTTTTGCCCAGCGATTATTACCATCCATGATGATGGCAATATGGCTTGGAATGCGAGGATCGGTCATGAACCTCAGACTTCCATCAAGTCAGCTTCTTTTTCCTGTAGCAACTGATCGATGCGCTTGACCATGTCATCAGTCAGTTTTTGGATATCGTCGCCTGCACGACGATCATCGTCTTCAGTGATTTCTTTTTCTTTCAAAAGATCTTTCACATCAGCCAATGCATCTCGGCGGATGTTCCTCACAGCCACCCTTGCGTGCTCAGCTTCAGCACGTGCTTGCTTGGTATAGCCCTTCCGGGTTTCCTCGGTTAACGGAGGCATCGGAACACGAATCACGGCACCTGCAGATGCCGGGTTTAAACCGAGATCAGACTTCATAATTGCCTTCTCAACCTCGCCGACCATTGGCTTTTCCCATGGAGTAACGGCCAAGGTTCTCGCATCTTCGACAGTGATGTTAGCGACCTGGCTGATAGGAACTTCTGAGCCGTAATAATCCACACGGACCGCATCCAAAATCGATGGGTGAGCTCGACCTGTACGAATCTTGGCAAAGGCGTGCCCCAAGGCTTCGATTGACTTTTCCATCCGGGATTTAGCATCTGTTTTAATGTCGTTAATCACGCATCAGTTCCTTCATCAATCAAGGTGCCTTCGTTTTCACCACGAATAAT
>JAYNIS010000212.1:0-1744 GCA_038109325.1 Gammaproteobacteria bacterium
CCGAAGTACCAGTTTATCTTGGCTGCTCCAGTCAGTGATCCCGACGGCAACCCAGCCCAAGTTCGTTTCTCGCGTAAAGCCAATGCGCAATACGTGATGAGCGAAGTTGATGGGAAGGCGACCAAATGGAAAGCGACCTATGAGAATGGGCGCTGGACTGAAGGCTGATGCGGCCAGTTAGGACGCGACGTCGTGTGCTTGAGTCGCTTGCGAAGACGAAAGCGCTCGTTGCAATCAAAGCAGACAGTAGGCTACAGCACCATGCACTTTGCGAGGCGGTGCTCAATCAGATTGAAGCGACTTGGATAGCTTTAATCCGGCAAGTCGGTGATGCACATGGTCTTAAGCCTGAGACGATCCAATCGTTAAATGACCTGACTGAGCAACTGTCCAGCCGACATTTGGTTTCTCTCGAAGCACAAAAACTCAATTCTCTGAGCATTGATCAAGACGGCTGGTTAGCGACTTTTAGGGCGCATCGGGCCAAAGCTTCGTGTCCCAATGAGGTGCCCCAATCAACAGATTCAGAACGGATCCCAATGACAGATACGACCCGGTTGGACCGGCTAAAAAACGACCGATATGCGGATTGGGTGGAGGAATTGTCTGATCTGGTCAGTGAGTTTCAAAATCGATTTGACGAATCTTAGATCGCTGTCCGAATCACTCCGACTGCGTGTCCTTCAATAAAAAATTCGGAGTCTGGCGCGATAACGATCGGCTCGTAATTTTGATTTTCAGCCAGTAATCGTAAGCCCTTTGGACTCCGATCTAAGCGTTTGACCGTCACTTCGCCATCAACGCGCGCAACGACGACATCACCATGGCGCGCAGTCTCTGATTTTCGAACGGCAAGTAGATCACCATCAAATATTCCGATATCGATCATTGAGTCACCGTGAACGCGAAGTAGGTAATCAGGCGCGGGAGAGAAGAGCTCGGAGCGGACCGGGACGACTTTTTCGATATGAGCAACAGAGTCAATTGGTACACCAGCGGCAACCTTGCCGACGACTGGTAATCCGGGCTCGCCATGATCGTCACCGTCGAGAGGGACCAGACACTGGATCCCACGGCTTGCACCACCTTGTAGTCTGATCGCTCCGCGTCTTTCCAATGCCCGCAGATGAGACTCGGCCGCATTAATCGACCGAAATCCAAGCGTATCAGCAATTTCTGCTCGAGTTGGTGGTCGACCCTCGTCTCGGATGGATTGTTGGATAACATCCAGCACACGAGTTTGGGCTTTGGTTAACTTGATCTCATTCATACTGAATAAATTATCAGTATTGAAGGCAAATTGGAATCATCCAACAATGAGATGCTCGAGCAGGGCTTTTTGGGCGTGTAATCGGTTACCAGCCTGCGCCCAAACACTTGCCGTTCTTGGGTCAGCGAAGAGACCTTCCGCTATCTCTTCGCCTTCGTGTGCAGGGAGGCAATGTAAGAAACAAGCGTCATCCGCTGCAAGGTCTAAAAGCTCAGGAGTAATCTGGTAGCTCTCAAATGCTTTGAGCCGCGCTTTGGCTTGATCTTCTTGGCCCATGCTCGCCCACACGTCCGTTGTGATGACTTGTGCATTGGCCGCTGCCTCTTTGGGGGTGTCGGCAAAATTCACGTGGCCATTTGCTTTTTCGATCCATTCTGATGCGGGCTGATACCCCTGTGGTGCTGCGATAGTCAGGTGAAATCCGAATATTCCCGCCGCTTCGAGATAGCTATGGCAGACGTTATTGCCATCACC
>JAYNIS010000213.1:0-1743 GCA_038109325.1 Gammaproteobacteria bacterium
TGGAGTTGATCTAGCTCAGTCCACTGATAACCCGACGATCTCGTTCGCAAAATCTATTTCGATGACGCCCTGCTCAAAAAAGCTCGTGCCTAGGATGCCGTCAATCTGAGCCCTCTCCATTAGCACACGCAGGTTATCCGTTGCCAGTCCAAAGACCTCGGTAATTAGTTGCTCACCCAAGATCAACGAACAGGCCACCGTCTCAACCTCAAACTGTCCAAGCATCGGGTGAAAATCAGTTTGCTTTCCAAGAGCCTGCCCCAACTCCGCCGCCTCGTGTTGTTTCAGGTACGACAGCCCCGTACCGGTATCTAGCACACACCGCAGTTTATTCTCACCGACCTGGCAATGCATCACTGGCGACCCCATCACAAACGCCGATGGCTCACCTTGAATCGATGATTCAAGCCTGGCGACCGTGTGGTTTGCGACATCAAACCCGAGCACCGCATCGGCAAAAGCATCTACCCCAATCAAACCAACGGCATCAAATGGGAGGCTTTGCTGAATATCAGACCACGCATAGCTCCCAAAACTCGAGTTCAGCTGCACAGCGGATCCCAAGACATGAACCACAATATCTGGACCCAATGAGACTGGTGAACCGGTATCAATGATGAGTCGGCCCTCATTGAAATCAGCACACAGAATGCCTTGACACACATTGACTTCGATTGTTTGCGACACAGATCATCCCCACGAACTAGCCACGCCAGTGTACTTTGAATTGGATGCGTTAGTAATAGCTCCGGCGATCAGCGGATACCCCGAAAGATGACTTTTCCTTCGCTGATTCAGTAGATTCATTGGATTCTGTTTGGACGGCCTCCGTTTGTGGTGCGTCACTCGCGACAGCACCACTATCCGTGACATCAGAAGTCGCTGCGTTGTTAGCCTCGGATGTGATCGAGTCAGAGCCTGAATCATTGTCTGATTGATCAACATATGCTGCCCCTCCGCCCCACTTAAAAGGTTTGGGCTTCGGTACAGGCATTTCTTTACCACGGCAGCGAATCAAATTGAGAACGCGGGTCATTCCTCCGTGCTGACTGAGGTCTAGAGCCTTTCCAATCGCCTGAACATCGCGACGGGACAATGTGAGGGCACGAATCGAGTCAAATTGTCTCGAAGTCTGTATCTCGACAATTGAAGTGGGTACACCCATCGATCTCATGGCCGGGAACGTCAATTCAATTTCTTGAGTCTTATCAAATACGTCTCTAATCTTGAGCCGATTCAACCCGAGCCGAGGCGTCAGGTACAGCACGTTATTACGACGAAACTGCCCCAGATCAATACCATTTAATTCCAACGAGTACAGGCTTAGAAAGCCTTGAAGGGTCTTAAGTGGCTTTGACCGATCACTCGGGCTATCAATAAGTGCCAGTAGCACATCGCCACGAGACTGCTTTAAAACATTTACAACAGCTGATTGCGAACCAAGGGTTTGCGCCCCTTGGGCTCCTGCAGCAGATGAAACGAGGATTAAAAAAGATACGATTGATAGCCTAAGTACACACACAAACTAATCTCGTTGATAGCTCTCCATCTATATATCGGCACCAGTAGAAGTATTCTTAGCCGACGAATCAAAGCTCTTCAGCTACGCTAAACTTTTTTGCTCAATATGCGAAGAGTTAATCGATTTCAGTTGATTAGTGCGCGAGATCCTAGTGCCAACTCTTTAATCAACTGGATCTTATCCAATTCAGCCTGAGACTTAGCCACGCGAGTCCGCGCGAT
>JAYNIS010000214.1:0-1738 GCA_038109325.1 Gammaproteobacteria bacterium
AGCCGACCTGCTTAGCGATATCAACACCCCACGCTGTGAATCCAGACCGACTCACTAGGACGGGTATTCCCATCAGGGCTGTCTTGATTACCATCTCGGAAGTGAGCCGTCCTGTGGTGTACATAATCTTATTATCTGGCGACACACCTTCTAGGTGCATCCAACCGGAAATCTTATCGACCGCGTTGTGACGACCAACATCTTCCATATACACCAGTGGCTCATCCTGTTCGCACAGAACCGTGCCGTGGATTGCGCCTGTTTCAAGATAAAGGCTTGGTGTTCGGTTAATGAGATGACTCAAGCGATAAATCCACGATGTGTGCACAGGTGTTACCGCCAATTTCACTTGATCGACGCCCTCCATCATGTCGCCAAATACTGTCCCCACCGCGCAACCTGATGTTCTTGTTTTTTTGCTCAACTTCTCTTCGTAATTCGATTCTCGCTCTGTCCGAACGACAACGACATCCAGTTCTTCGTCGTATTCGACGACTTCGATTACGTCATCGGACTTCAACATGCCCTGGTTTTTGAGAAACCCAACTGCAAGATACTCAGGGTAATCCCCAATCGTCATTGCGGTGACGATTTCTTGGGAGTTGAGATAGATCGTGAGAGGACGCTCCTCAATCACACACGTTTCAGTCGGCTGGCCGTATTGGTCGACACCCTCGATGACTCGCGAGAGTTTTGGATCAGTTGGGTTAGGCCGGATCTGATACGATCCGATATCATCTAATGTCGGCATGGGGGACTCAATAGTATTATTCGTTGTGGTTGGGGTTTATCCTACTGCACTTCAAGCATTTCGGCAGAAAAACTAATACGCATCACCAAAACATGAAATTTCCCACCAACACCTTAGCAATTGCGAATCTGTATGCCCTTCTAAGCGCAATTACGGCAGCGGTAGCACCTATCGTGATTTCTTTGGGTGGCTTAGCGGGTGCGTATCTCTTAGCTGAAGATAAGTCACTTGCCACGCTTCCAGTCAGCGGCTTCAATGTTGGTATTGCCCTAATGGCCGGACCCGCCTCCTGGTTAATGTTCAAAGTTGGCAGACAGCGCGGCTTTATGGTCGGCGCGATCTTGGGATTTTTTGGGGTCTCAATCGCGAGCGCCGCAATCCTTTCGCATAGTTTTATTTGGTTTTGTGCGGGGTTAATGCTAACCGGTGGCGCGAACAGCTTTGTGCAGCAATATCGATTCGCTGCCTCAGATTTTGTGGACGACACGCTCAAATCCCAAGCGATTTCTCGGGTATTGATTGGGGGAATCGCTTCGGCAGTGATTGGTCCACAGATCGTTCTCCATAACAAAGATCTCCTCTACCCCACTCCGTTTGCGGGTGCGTTTCTAAGCGGAGCAGGTCTGTTCCTTATTGGCTTCGTGGTGATGACTCTGCTACCCAAACAAATACCTCAAAAGCAAAAACTGACGCGAACAGACGGCCGGACCAAGAGAGAGTTTGCCCGCGATCCCACCTTCATTACTGCTGTCTTATGCGGAACATGTAGTTATGCGCTCATGGCTTTTGTGATGACCGCCGCGCCACTTGCGATGGTGGGGTGTGGTTTTGAAGTGTCCGATGCGGCTCTCGGTATCCAGTGGCATGTACTCGCAATGTTTGTTCCAAGCCTATTCACCGGAAAGCTGATCAGCCGTTTTGGAAAACTCCCCATCATCGCAACAGGCTTGATCATATTAATGGTCTGCTCCGCTGTCGCCTTGTCTG
>JAYNIS010000215.1:0-1706 GCA_038109325.1 Gammaproteobacteria bacterium
TGCTCGAATGTGGTCGGGCGCCATTTTCTGGCTAAGACCTGCTGACTCATGCATGCCTCTTGAAATTGGAAGCAACTCCTGCCAGCCGCACCCCGGCACACCAAATATCCGCTGCCGCTGCTCCCTTCCGGGCCTGACGGGGTTCACAAATATCCAATTGCGAGGGGACCGACAAGAGTCACCATTGAATCCCGATCGCTCGGGAGGTTGCTATTGTCATGGCAACCATGCCTCAGATGCAAGTTTGATTGCCATCAGACCACACATCACGACAATAAGTGGTCGAATCAACACAATACCGCGACCAAGAATCACACGTGTTCCTGCCAAAGCGCCAAGGATTTGGGCTGGTATCATGACCATAACCGCCAGCCAGACAACCAAATCACTGGTCGCGAACACTAAGAATGCTGCCATGTTAGTCATAGCGTTGAACAGTTTGGCGTGTATTGTCGCCTCGCGTAATCCTAGCCCGAGAACCGAGATCATCAATAATGCAAATAGAGAACCGGTTCCAGGACCAAAAAAACCATCGTAAAACCCTATTAAGGCGACTCCGACTAACGCAAGCATGCCAAAAGTTGGAGCCTTTTCCACCACCGTCTCTGGCATCCGAACAAGACCAAAATAAGTCGCAGCTGCCAGCAATAGAATGGGAACAACTCGGTCGAGCCAATCTGCATCAGATACTTCTCGCAAGCCCCAGGCGCCAGTCAGTGCCATCACAAAGGCAAGCAACGCGTAGGGCCAGAGGGAGCGGATCTTGATGTGGCCTGATGTGATCAGCCTCAGTGCCGCGGTTAAGGTACCAGCGAAGGCCTGGCATTTATTGGTGGCCAACGCCTGCGCGGGGGTAAATCCTGCAAATAAAAACGCCGGAATAGTGATAAGCCCACCACCACCAGCAAGGGTGTCAACAAATCCAGCGGTGAAAGCAACAGTGGCTAAAAGAACCAGCCACTCGGCCTCAATGATCAAATACGATACCTAATCGCTCAGCGACTTCACGGTAGGCTTCCAAGACCCCGCCAAGCTTCTGCCGAAAACGATCTTTATCTTTCTTCTCTCCAGTCACCTTATCCCAGAGACGGCAGCCATCGGGGCTGAATTCATCACCCAAGACAATCTCACCGCGAAAACGACCGAACTCAAGCTTAAAATCAACAAGCTGTAGGCCAGCCTCATCGAACATTGTCTTGAGGACGGTATTGGTTTGAAGCGTCAGTTCATGCATGCGTGCCATCTCATCACGCGTGGCCCAGCCAAACGCTTCAACATGATGCTCAGTAATCATTGGATCATGTAACACATCGTTTTTCAGGAATAACTCAAAAAGCGGCGGGTCAAAATTCAAGCCTTCTTCAATCCCAAGTCGGCGCACCAAAGAACCTGCGGCCTTGTTTCGAACCACACATTCAACGGGGATCATATCGAGGCGTTTTACCAGCGCGTCAGTCGCGTTGAGCCGTTCGACAAAGTGCGTGGGAATGCCCGCTTCTGACAAGCGAGCCATGATGAATGCGTTGAATTGGTTGTTGATCGCACCTTTTTCTGACAATTGTTCGATGATTTCACCATCAAATGCAGATGTGTCATCACGAAACTGCAGAACCAGTAAATCTGGATCATCTGTCAAATATGCGGATTTCGCCTTTCCTTGGTACAACAATTCCAATGCGTTCATGGTGTTCCTATCTCTATCCAAT
>JAYNIS010000216.1:0-1701 GCA_038109325.1 Gammaproteobacteria bacterium
TGTCGTTTTACCCGCACCGGTCGGGCCGATCAAAATGAGTGGAAATAAAATGTCTTGCATGAAACCTCAGTTACAGAACGCGCGGTGTCATGAATATTAGCAGTTCTGATTTAAAGGCTCGACGCTGAGTTAATTGCAATGCGTGGCCAAGTACTGAAATTGATAACGATGACAATCTCCATCACTTATCCAATAAAAAGAATCACAGCTTAGATACACTCCAAACTGGCACAGTGGGTCGGTTTGCATGGGATCCTCCAAGCCCGGAGAGCCAAGCAGAAAATTAAAGTCTGTCAAATCGATATTGGACTTTGATTTTAGGTACACTTCGACCCAACACTTGGAATGGAAGCATCGTGACAGGCCCTATACGTTTTCTAATCAGCCTCGCACTGACATCAGCGCTATTAGGAACAGCTGTCCTTATTGGCGGCTATCTTTACCTGAAGCCAGGACTTCCGGACGTCGAATCATTACGTACGGTGCAGTTGCAAACACCGCTCCAGATCTTTACTTCAGATGGGCAATTGATCGCTCAGTTTGGCGAAAAGCGCCGCGATCCAGTCGGTATTAATGAAGTCCCACTTGACCTTGTTCGCGCCTTCCTTGCCGCGGAAGATGATAACTTCAGAGACCATGTTGGTATCGATCCCCTCGGTCTTGCCCGCGCTGCATGGCAACTCGTTTCAAGCGGTCAAATTCAGTCTGGTGGTTCCACCATCACAATGCAGGTAGCCAAAAACTACTTTTTAAGCCACGAGCGGACATTTGCGCGAAAATTTAGAGAAATCCTGCTCGCGCTCGAGATTGAAAAAACGCTCAGTAAAGACGAAATCCTCGAGCTGTACTTCAATGTGATTTTCCTTGGAAATCGAGCCTATGGCGTTAACGCCGCGTCACAAATTTACTATGGCAAAAATTTAGATGAGTTGACGCTTGCCCAGTCAGCGATGATTGCAGGGCTTCCAAAAGCACCATCGAAGTACAACCCAATTGCAAATCCAGATCGCGCAAAAGAGCGTCGTGATTGGATTCTCGGGCGTATGCTGAAATTAGGCTTCATCGAAGAATACGACTTCAATCAAGCTATTGAGACACCCGTCACAGCTTCATTACATGGTGTTCAGCTTGACCTCACAGCTCCCTACGTTGCTGAAGAAGCACGCCGAATCGCATTAGAGATCTTCGATGATCGCGCATATACCGATGGGTTGCGTGTATTCACCACCATTAATGGCGAACAACAAAAATATGCCCAAGACGCTGTGATACGTGGGCTAATGGAGTACGACCGCCGGCACGGTTGGCGAGGAGTTGAGCAAGCATTGATTGGCACGAGCTTATTTGACTGGAAACGACAGCTCGCGAGTGTCGATGCAATCGATCCACTTGAACCAGCTGTTGTTGTCGCCGTCACCGATAAAACCATTCGTGCGGTAACGAAAGATGATGAATCAATCACCATCGAACAAAAAGGATTTGAGTGGGCGCGCGAGTATCGCAGCGTCAATAGCATAGGCCCACGCGTCCGTGATGCCAGAACACTGGTCGCGCCGGGCGATCTGATTCGAGTTCTTCAAGATGACACCCGCTGGTGGCTCGCACAAAAACCTGAAGTGGAATCTGGATTTGTAGCACTCGATCCGAATACGGGCGCTATCAGAGCAATGATTGGCGGTTTCAACTATTTTGAGTCCAAAT
>JAYNIS010000217.1:0-1684 GCA_038109325.1 Gammaproteobacteria bacterium
AAAGGGCTCGATCAGAGACCGCTAGAACTTCTTGGTGATGCGATCAAGCAGACAGAGTCGCTTTAAAATCGAGCATCCGAGTCAAAGGCTTCATGGCCCTTTCGCCAAGCTTCGGATCAACCAAGACCTCACAGGCAGAATCCCAAGAGTCGAGTACGCGATTGATTCCGGACAATCGATTCATCGCCATCCACGGACAATGCGCACAACTCTGGCAGGTGCCACTAGCCCCTCGTGTTGGTGCCTCAAGTAATAGCTTATCAGGGACTTGCTGCTGCATTTTATAAAAAATTCCTTTATCGGTAGCGACGATAAAGGTCGGGTTAGGCAGCCGGGTGGCGGCATCGATCAACTGTGAGGTTGATCCAACTGCATCAGCACGACTAATCATTTCATCAGGTGATTCAGGGTGAACCAAGAGGCCTGCCTCTGGGTGCATCGCCATCAACGCATTGAGATCGTGCAAACGAAACTCTTCATGAACAACGCAAGCGGAATCCCACAACAGCATGTCCGCGCCTGTTTGCTTTTGCACGTAACGACCGAGATATCGATCAGGAGCCCATATAATCGACTCCCCATTTGCAGTTAATGCGTCAACAACCTCTACAGCAATGGATGAAGTCACGACCCAATCAGCCCGCGCCTTCACGGCAGCGGATGTATTCGCATACACAACGACAGTGCGTTCTGGATGTGCATCACAGAACCCACTAAAAGCTTCTTCAGGACACCCAAGATCGAGACTGCAGGTCGCATCAAGTGTTGGCATGAAAACCTGCTTTTCCGGGCTTAAAATCTTTGCTGTTTCACCCATGAATGAAACACCCGCAACGATCAACTTTGAAGCGGGGTCAGTCGCACCGAAGCGCGCCATTTCAAGGGAATCCGAAACGATCCCACCAGTCTCTTCCGCCAAACGCTGAATATCTGGATCGACATAGTAATGCGCAACCAACCGCGCTCCCGACGATAAAAGCTTGTCCTTCACTTGATCGTACAAATCAGACTCTCGACTTGACGCGCGTTCAGCGTCAGCTAGGGCGCTCTCAAGGTACGCCTTCACATCGGCACGCGTAGCAATATAGTCTTCCATGTGTACGGTCATGTTTTCTTCCGGCGGGACAAACGTGGTGTGAAATCATCCGGCTTATCTTTAAGCCAGTCAACGAACCGCTGTATGTCTGGGTGAGCGAGTAACAATTCAACCGAGTGATAGAGGTCTGCAAGTTCGCGTTCCTTGAATGTTCGATGGACATGGCGGTGGCATGCTTTGCATAGATAAGCTATCAAGCTGTTGAGTTCAGTTTTTGGGTACCTAGAGCGAATCGCGCCGAATCGGTGAGTTCGCTTCGGAATCAAGTGGTGCCGCGTTAGAGGAACCTGCCGTTTACATAACTCACATTGCATTTAATCGGCCCGAATAGATAGAATATAATTCATTTTTAATAATAAAAAACCGCATAATATTCTTAAATTATATTTTTATAGAGAATTAATGAATAGTGAAAAGCCTATCTGCAAAAGACAAAGAAATCCTTAACATCCTCCAGAACGACGCCGATATCACCAACGCAGAGCTAGCGAAACGCATCGATCTATCACCTTCTGCAGCGCTTGGCCGCGTCAAGAATCTCAAAGCCGACGGCACCATTCGAGGGATCTACGCAAAGCTCAGCGCTGA
>JAYNIS010000218.1:0-1671 GCA_038109325.1 Gammaproteobacteria bacterium
AACGCTTTTACCTTCTCTTGAACGAGAGGCATACGCGTTTGACCACCAACAAGGATGACGTCGTTGATTTCGGATGTTGAGTGACCAGCATCTTCGAGCGCTTGCTTCACTGGCGTCAAGGTCCGCTCAACGAGGTCTTCAACCAGCGACTCGAGTTTGGCACGGGTCAACTTCAGGTTGAGATGCTTCGGGCCGCTCGCATCAGCAGTGATGTATGGAAGATTCACATCTGTTTGCTGGCTAGAAGACAGCTCGATCTTTGCTTTCTCAGCAGCTTCTTTTAACCGCTGCATCGCCAGTGGATCACCTTTCAGATCCATGCCCTGGTCTTTCTGGAATGACTCCGCCAAGTAATCGATCACACGAAGATCAAAATCTTCACCGCCAAGGAACGTGTCTCCGTTCGTCGACAATACTTCGAACTGATGCTCGCCATCGACTTCAGCAATCTCAATGATTGAAATATCAAACGTACCGCCACCTAAGTCATACACTGCAATCACGCAATCACCGCGTGCTTGATCCATCCCGTAGGCAAGTGCAGCAGCCGTGGGTTCGTTGATAATCCGCTTGACGTCAAGACCGGCAATTTTTCCAGCATCTTTGGTTGCCTGACGCTGACTGTCGTTAAAATACGCAGGGACTGTAATCACCGCTTCAGTCACTGCCTCACCGAGATAATCTTCGGCAGTCTTCTTCATCTTCTTCAAGACTTCAGCCGAGATCTGAGGTGGAGCAAGCTTATCGCCCTTGACATCAATCCACGCGTCGCCGTTGTCTGCACCGACGATTTTGTAAGGCACCATTTTGATGTCTTTCTGTACGACATCATCACTAAACTTACGACCAATCAGGCGCTTGACAGCGAAGAGTGTGTTGTCTGGGTTTGTGACAGACTGCCGCTTCGCAGGCTGACCTACGAGTGTTTCATCGTCAGTGTAGGCAATGATTGATGGTGTTGTGCGATCGCCTTCGGCATTCTCAATAACACGTGGCTTGCCTCCCTCCAGCACAGCCACACAAGAATTTGTTGTACCAAGATCGATTCCTATGATCTTCCCCATGGTCTTTCCTCTCTATTCATCCATGTCCGGTCACCCGGATTACATATCTCGTTTATTGCGGTTTTTTGTCCGCATTCAAGTGATTAGTTCGAGGCAGCCTTAGTCACCATGACCATTGCTGCGCGAATCACCCGCCCCTCTAATTTGTAGCCTTTCTGCATGACGGCCATCACAGTATTTGCTTCGTGATCGGCTGACTCGACCATACTCATTGCCTGATGCTCCTGTGGATTAAATACCTCGCCAACCGGGTTAATCGGCTCAACACCATGCTTGGCAGCTGTATCCAGAAGGAGCTTATGGGTCATTTGAGTGCCTTCAAGCATCGCCGCATCAAAACCTTCAGTATTCTCAGCAAGCTCGAGGGCACGATCCATTGAATCAAGGACAGCCAAAAGATCTTTCACGAACTTCTCAACTGCATACTTGTGCGCATTTTCAACGTCGCGTTCAGCACGACGGCGAACATTCTGTAAATCAGCCTGAGACCGGATCAGTGCCTCTTTGAGCTCTTCAACTTGCGTTTCCAAACTGACTGAATCGCCATCATCCAACTCGTTGGCTTCTGTACCATTCTCTTCGTTCAGCTCAGCATCCTCGGCGGTGA
>JAYNIS010000219.1:0-1664 GCA_038109325.1 Gammaproteobacteria bacterium
CCTTTGGCTGAGACGGGCCAAGAAGCCGTTGGCTCAATGGGTGATGACACCCCGATGGCTGTTCTCTCGACGGAGCAACGTCACGTTGCTGATTACTTCCGACAGCAATTTGCGCAGGTGACCAACCCACCAATTGATCCGTTACGTGAATCGATTGTGATGAGTTTAGAAACGTGCCTCGGCATGGAGCTGAATCCGTTCGAAGAAACAGCGGATCATGCAGAGCGTGTGATTTTGGAGTCACCAGTACTTTCTGCGCCGAAAATTGATCTGTTGAAGGCGATTGAGCATCCGAAGTATGGCCGTATTCAGATCGAGCTCGCTTTTGATCCAACAATGGGGCTGAAAGCGGCAATTGAATCGGTGTGTCAGCAGGCGGTCGATGCTGTGCGTAATGGGAAAACGCTCCTCATCCTCTCAGACCGTCATGTGCTGGATGATCAATGGGTTATTTCGGCAACCATGGCGACAGGAGCTGTTCATCACCGGCTAACTAAAGAAGGGTTGCGCTGTTCTGCAAATATCATTGTTGATACTGCTGAGGCTCGGGATTCACATCATTTCGCGGTTCTTCTTGGATTCGGCGCGACTGCTGTTTATCCATATCTGTCGTATCGTGTTATCAATGATTTGGTCGATTCGGATGAACTTGTGGGTGACCCACTGGAATTGCATCGGAATTACCGAAAAGGGATTAACAAAGGCCTGTTGAAGATTCTGTCGAAGATGGGTATCTCGACCATTGCGAGCTACCGTGGCGCGCAGTTGTTTGAAGCGGTTGGTTTGTCTAGTGAGATCGTTGATTTGTGCTTCAAAGGCGTCCAAAGCCGGATCGCAGGTGCAGACTTCGCCGATTTTGAGAACGACCAGAAGGTCCGCCAGTCGCTTGCGTGGTCTACACGTAAGCCTGTTCCGCAAGGTGGCTTCCTTAAATACATGCACGGTGGTGAGTACCACGCATACAACCCCGATGTTGTCCAAACATTGCAGCAGGCGGTACAGACCGGTTCATATTCGACCTATCAAAAGTACGCAAAGCTTGTGAACGAGCGTCCAGTTGCGACGTTACGGGATTTGCTCAGGCTCGAAAAAGACGCAGGTCGTGCGATCTCAGTTGATGACGTTGAGCCTGTTGAATCGATTCTAAAGCGATTTGATTCAGCAGGGATGTCCTTGGGAGCGCTCAGTCCAGAGGCTCACGAAGCCTTAGCGCAGGCCATGAATGAATTAGGTGCACGCTCGAATTCGGGTGAAGGTGGTGAGGATCCAGAACGGTTTGGTACTAGCCGAGTGTCGAAGATTAAGCAGATCGCATCGGGTCGTTTCGGAGTGACTCCGCATTACTTAGTAAATGCTGAAGTCCTCCAGATTAAGGTCGCACAGGGTGCTAAGCCTGGCGAGGGTGGTCAGTTGCCTGGTGGTAAAGTGAACGCATTGATTGCGAGACTCCGTCACTCTGTGCCTGGTGTAACTTTGATTTCACCTCCACCGCATCACGATATTTACTCGATTGAGGACTTGGCGCAGCTGATCTTTGATCTCAAGCAGGTGAATCCGAAAGCGTTGGTGTCGGTCAAGCTTGTCAGTGAGCCCGGAGTCGGAACAATTGCGGCAGGTGTTGCTAAGGCCTATGCGGATCTGATTACGATCTCGGGCTATGACGG
>JAYNIS010000220.1:0-1659 GCA_038109325.1 Gammaproteobacteria bacterium
TGAGTCGGTCACAACCAGCCAACGCGAGGACTTGATCTGCGGTTCTGAATGAGGCGCCCATCACGATCGTTTCGATATCATGTCGTTGATATAAATCGAGAATGCCCCGGACAGACAACACGCCTGGATCGGTGTCGGCAGTCTCTGGTGTCTCCCCTCTGGCGACATACCAATCATAGATCCTGCCAACGAACGGACTGATAAGAGTTGCCTGAGCATTAGCCGCGGCAATCGCTTGAGCCTCACAGAATAGCAACGTCAAGTTGCACCCAATTCCCTCGGCTTCAAGAGCTCGCGCCGCTTGGATACCTTCCCAGGTCGATGCCAGTTTGATTAATACACGCTCCTTCGAAAGGCCAAGCCGCGCGTATTTCTCAATGATTTGATGTGCTTGTTCGATCGATGCGTCTTCGTTGAATGAAAGCCGTGCATCGACTTCCGTTGAAATATACCCAGTGATCCGATTCGAGATCTCGAAACCAAACCGGACCGAAAGATCCAGAGCTGCCTCTGCCGCTGACTGAAACGTGCCGTTTGCCAGCTTCTCTTTCGTCTCTGAAATCAGCCCCTCTGTGACCGGAGACTGGGCTTGTTTGAGGATCAGTGATGGATTGGTAGTCGCATCGACTGGCTTAAATTGCTCTATCGCTTGGAAGTCGGCTGTGTCTGCCACAACAACGCTTAGCTGTCGTAATTGATCAAGAGTGCTTGTCATAAATTCTCTACATTCGGGATGGCCGCCAGCGCGTCTTCGATAACAGACCAATCAGCGCCGGCTACATGTGCGCGTTCGCTTAAGATCCGTCGGAACTGCCGTGCACCTGGGACCTCATGATACAGACCCACTAAGTGCCTTGTCAGGTGTTTCAGCGGGAATCCTTTCGCAAGAACTTGCTCGATGTAGGACCGATAGCTTAACAGTGCCTCAAACGCTGTTTGATTTGGCGGATCTTCTTTGAAAATATCACGATCAACGCGTAGCAGTATCGTTGGGTTCTGGTATGCCGCACGACCAACCATCACGCCATCCAGTGATCCTAGCTCAGAGATACATTGGTCAATTGTTTTCAGCCCACCATTTAAAACAATTTCCATTTCGGGGAATTCGTTTTTTATTTGATGAACTAATTTATAATTCAGCGGTGGTATTTCTCGATTCTGTTTTGGAGATAAGCCACCTAAGATCGCTTTTCGCGCATGAATAATGACATGATTAATATTTGAATTATTGAGCATCTCTATAAAATCAGGGAGCGTATCTTCGGGGTTTTGATCGTCGATCCCGAGCCTTATTTTTGCTGTGATCTTTGGGCCGGTTGAACCACTGGCATTACGCATCGCGTTAAAGCATTCGGAGACCTTTGTGGGGTCCGCCATCAGGGCGGCGCCAAAACATCCTGCCTGAACTCGATCTGAGGGACATCCCAGATTCAGATTAATTTCGCAAAAACCCAAGTCTTTAACACGCGCGGTAGCTTGGTAGAGCTCGTCTGGGTTTGATCCCCCAATCTGCAGGGCAAGAGGGTACTCAGAAGGTGAGTGCTCGGTCAGCTTCTCTAAGTCACCATGCACTAGAGCTGACGCGGTGATCATCTCTGTATAGAGCAAAGCTTTCTTGGTCAGCGTGCGCGCGAACACGCGCCAGTGGCGGTCAGACCA
>JAYNIS010000221.1:0-1641 GCA_038109325.1 Gammaproteobacteria bacterium
TTGCCGCGTTTGTCATGTATTTCGGAAAGATTGGCGTGCCTGATGGGCGCACACATCATGGCGAACTCGTCGAATCTGGAACGCAATATTCAGATATCGGTCTACCCAGTCCCGGTGATCCCGCTAAATGGCAGGTCGTTCTTGCGTCGACGGCTGAGTGTACGTCATGTCGTGTGTTTAGCGATGGGCTGGAAAATTTCCATACGGCGCTGGGCCGAGAACGCGATCGTTTAGTTGTACGAGAAGTCGAGTCAACAAATTTAACGGTACCTGAGCCCTCGATTTGGGTGATTGATCCGCTCGGCAATGTTGTATTGAAATTTGAGCCTGAAATAAATCCAACGTTGATTCTTCAGGATTTGAAAAAGCTGTTAAAAGTATCGAAGGTGGGATGATGGCAAATAATCTTCCATTAAAGTTAGCAACGATCGCTCTGTTTTTGGCGGTTGAAGTGGTCCTTATGGGTGGCTTCACACGAATCACGGACTCTGGGCTTGGTTGTCCGGACTGGCCAGGTTGCTTCGGTAAAATGGTCATGACGACTGACACTGATACTATTGCGTACCTTCAAGAGCGTTACCCGGAGATCCATGTCGCTGTACATAAGGGATGGATCGAAATGATCCATCGTTATATTGCCGGTGGGCTTGGTCTGTTGATTATGGCCATCGCATTCCTTGGGTATAGAGAGAAAGAGAAAACACCGAATTACCCCTACGTGGTCTCCCTCGCACTGCTTGGTTTGGTGATTGTTCAGGGTGCGTTTGGTGCATTTACAGTGACGCTCAAGCTTCTTCCGAACATCGTGACGCTTCATTTGATGGGAGGATTGATCATCGTTTCGACACTGATGTACTTACGGCACCGTCTGAAACGTTTAGCCAACGGACAGTCTCAGCTGATTCGAATGCGGGCACCGGTGCTTATTGGTGTGGTTTTACTTTTCATGCAAATCCTCTTAGGCGGTTGGGTATCAACCAACTACGCGGGCTGGGCATGTCCAGGAATTCTAAGTTGCGCACCAGGAGCGGAGGTACAGTACGATTTTCAGAGTGGTTTCCACTTCTTCCCAGAGGTTGGTCCTAACTACGAGGGTGGGCAGCTGGAACACGGTGCGAGAGCCGCTATCCAGATGGTCCACCGAGCAGGCGCATTTGTAGTTCTTGTGTACTGGACGGTACTGCTTGCGGTCTATATTCGTAGCAAGTTATTGACTTTGCGCAAGGCGTCTCACTTTGTCGGTTTGATTCTGATTCAAGTTTTGTTCGGCTATGCAAACGTTGTTTATGCGGTACCAGATAGCCTCGCTTTTATTCATCATGCGCTGGGCGTTTTACTACTATGGTCCGCGTGGTCGATCGCATATACTACGGCCACAGAGCAGGAGAGCGCCGTCTATGGCAATATCAGACACGCTTAACGCCAGACCAACCAGCCCTACCTGGAAGGATTACCTGACGTTAACTAAACCGAGGGTTGTGGCGGTACTCGTTTTGACGTCTATGGTCGGCATGTTGCTTGCGAGACCCGTTTTACCTAGCGTTGAGCTATTTGTTCTAGCAAATCTTGGTATTGGGCTTGCCGCATCCGCCGCGGCTGCTGTGAATCATGTCGTTGATCGTCGTATCGATGCGATGATGA
>JAYNIS010000222.1:0-1633 GCA_038109325.1 Gammaproteobacteria bacterium
CGTTAATGAGTTTTATTGCGGTGATCCCCGCTCGTTTCGGATCGACGCGCCTTCCTGGTAAACCGCTACTCGAAATTGCTGGTCAGCCCATGATTCAGCATGTCTATGCTCGAGCTCTGTCTTCTCGCGCCGAGCGCGTAATTGTTGCGACTGATGATCAGCGTATTGATGACGTTGTAAAGGGTTTTGGCGGTGAATGCTTAATGACGGCGCCAGATCATCCAACTGGAACTGATCGCTTGGCTGAGGTTGCAGATATTTTGGGATTGGCCGCAGAAGCGATTATCGTCAATGTGCAAGGCGATGAGCCGCTATTGCCGGCTTCTGCGATTCGTCAAGTCGCCGACATGTTGGTTACGCATCCGGAAGCGTCGATAGCAACGCTGTGCGAACCGATTCATGGCTTGTCTGATATCGAAGATCCGAATCAAGTTAAAGTGGTGAAGAGTCGCTCAGGGCGTGCGCTCTATTTCTCTCGAACTCGTATTCCAGGTCATCCGACTCTCAATATTGGGACGCATTATCGTCACATTGGACTCTATGCATATCGTGCTGGTTTTCTGCGTGAATTCCGGACGTGGGAGCCTACACCGCTTGAGCAGTTTGAGCGTTTGGAACAGTTGCGTGCTTTGGAGCATGACCGATTAATTCAGGTTGATGTAGCGTTGGAGTCCATCCCGCCAGGTGTCGATACAGAACAGGATTTAGAGATGATTCGTCAACATTTGGAGAATCCAAGTGTTTGAATTGACTGGCTTAACCACTCTGAAGCTTCCATTTTTTGCGACTTCAGTTCTTAAGTTGTCATCAATTGAAAATGTATGCGTTTCGATGCCAGAGCTTGGGTCGACGCCCCGCCTTATTTTAGGAGGCGGGAGTAATCTTGTTGTGTTGGAACCCGAGTTTGATGGCGTTGTTTTAAGACCTGAGATCAAATACTTTGGAGCCAAAGAAGTTGGTGCTGACATCTTGCTAGAGGTTGGAGCGGGTCATCAGTGGCATGACATCGTGAAGCAAACGTTGGAACGAGGTTGGTTTGGTCTTGAGAATCTTGCGTTAATACCAGGGTGGATGGGCGCTGCTCCGGTTCAGAATATCGGTGCATACGGCGTCGAGCTCAAAGATCATTGTCATCGTGTCAAATTGTATGATTTCGAGGAGCAGGCTGTTATTGAGCTTGATGCTTCGGAGCTGAATTTCGGATATCGCCACTCGATTTTGAAAGAGAACCCTGATCGTTTTCTCGTGTTGACCGTGACCTTGAAGCTCTCAACATTACCAAATCCTCGGGTTGAGTATGGTGCGATTGCAGATGAATTAGAGAAACAGGGTCTCAGTTCATCGAATCCACACGACATAGCAAAGGCTGTGATATCGATTCGGCAGTCGAAGCTTCCCGATCCATCTGTGATTTCGAATGTGGGTTCGTTCTTTAAAAATCCAGTAATTCGAGCGGAGGTCGCAGAGCGTTTGAAAGCCGAGTTTTCTGAGATGCCAATCTACCCAAATGGTGCGCAGACAAAAATAGCTGCTGGCTGGTTGATCGATCATTTGGGCCTTAAAGGACATCAAGTGGGCGGTTTTTCTGTGCATGATCGCCAAGCGTTAGTGTTGACCAACGATGGGACAGGGA
>JAYNIS010000223.1:0-1626 GCA_038109325.1 Gammaproteobacteria bacterium
CAATCAAAGCAAATCTGGATTTATGGCTCGTGGACCACGGCTTCCTGAGATCGCTCTATTCCAATCGTTTCTGCCTTCCCGGTCCGCTGTACCGTAGTAATCAACCGAGTGTTGCACGAATCCACCGCTACAAACGAGATCTGGGATTAAAAACCATCATTAACTTGCGTGGTTACAACCCAACACAAGGTCGCTATCAGTTGGAGGCGAAAGCCTGTGAAGAAGCGGACATTACTCTGATCAACACGCGGGTGCACTCTCGAGGACTGCCGACAGCAAAGCAAATCAATCTCCTGAAAGAATTAATTGAAGGGTTCGAGACGCCAGCGCTCGCTCACTGCAAATCCGGTGCAGATCGTGCGGGAATTTTCGCTGTACTCTATTGCCATTTCAGGCTAGGCCAACCAATCGAAGAAGCGAAAGAACAACTACACTGGACGTATGGCCATTTCAGGAGTGCCCAAACAGGCATCTTGGATCATTTCTTCGAGTCATACATCCAATACCGTGACCAGTGGACAGCCGCCAATCTCCACAAAACAGCACCCACGTTTATAGAATGGGTAAACTCAGAATATGATCGCGATACGATGGAAAAAGAGTTTAAGCCACGTGGTTTCGCAAGTTTTTGGGTTGACTGGGTCTTAAGACGCGAATGAAAGGTGATGTACGCACCTATGGCCGCCTGATTCGAGAGGCGCTGCCTTATTGGAAAATCGCTGTATTAGCGATGCTTTCGATGGCGGCAACCGCCGCGATGGAACCCATGTTGCCCGCATTAATGGCACCTTTGATCGACGAATCACTGATCGATAAAGATCCGAGTGCATTAATCCAGATCCCGCTTCTGATCGTTGCTGTGTTTGTGTTTAAAGGTGTCTCCGAATACGTTGCATCCGTCTCCAGCCAGTACGTTGCAAACCGAACAGTTGCTGATATCCGGTCAGAAGTGTTCGCCGTTCAACTCGATCTCCCAATGACAGACCACGATGCCGAAGAAGGTGGTCGACTCTTATCTCGAATTACCTACGATGTTGCCCAAGTCGGCGAAGCTGTCTCGACTGCGTGGATGGTCATCATCAAAGATACTTTGATGATCTTAGGCCTACTCGGATTTTTGATTTACACCTCATGGCAGATGTCCCTCGCCTTACTTGTAGCAGCACCTATAGTGTCGTTTGTAGTCAAGAAAGCGAGTGTCAAAATGCGAAGCTCAAACCAAGATTTACAAACCTGGACAGGTCGACTGACGGGGCTCATCGAAGAATCCCTATTGGCAGTCAAGGACATCAAAATATTTGGTGGGCACGATAATCAACAAGAACGGTTCGATCACATCAATAAACGACTACGCCACGAGCAAATGCGCGTTATCAAAATTCAATCACTCAATGTTCCGTTGGTACAGATTTTAGCCGCGATCACAATCGGCATCGTGATCTTAATCGGTACACAAATGAGTGCCCGCGATTTACTAAGCCCCGGTGAGTTTGTAGCGTACATCACAGCCATGGGGATGATTTTTGATCCTGTCCGCAGACTCACCGGAGTCAATGCCACCATTCAGCGGGGTCTCGCTGCTGCTGAATCGATTTATGAAATTTTCGATCAGACCCTCGATAATCA
>JAYNIS010000224.1:0-1609 GCA_038109325.1 Gammaproteobacteria bacterium
TGTCTGTCACTCAATTGCATGTGTGGTCTCACTTCAGAAGGTCACGACAGGGTATACTCCGTCGCAAATTTACGAAACTGACAGGTTGTTATGTCCAACGCTTATTCAATCCAAGTCACATCTGAAACATTTGAGACAGATGTTTTAAAAAAATCACAGGAAACTCCTGTTTTAGTCGATTTTTACGCTGAATGGTGTGGCCCTTGTAAAAGCTTAGGCCCAATCCTTGAGCGACTCGCCGATGAGTACGCTGGCGCGTTCATATTAGCCAAGGTTGATTCGGATGCTGAGCAAATGCTTGTTGCGGGAATGGGCGTCCGTTCCTTGCCGACTGTGGTGCTATTCAAAAATGGTCAACCAGCTGATCATTTCATGGGCGCACTTCCAGAGGGCGAGATTCGCGCCATGCTTGATAAACATGTTGAGCGGGCGGAGACATCGCCACTTGATCGGGCAGCTGAGCTTGTCGAATCGGGTCAATACGATGAAGCGATCGCTCTGTATCAGCTGATTACAGCCGATGATCCTGAAAACTATGACGTGTACCTCGACATGGCGCAGGCGCTTTTGAAAAAAGGCGATTTGGAGAGTGCCGAGGCAATCGTTGAACGACTTCCTGATGCTCAGAAAATGGATCCACGTGCGAAGTCGATCCTTGCCGGTAAAGCATTTCAGGATCTGCTTGCGGGTGCACCTGATCGGGTAACCTGTGAATCACGTCTGGCTGTGAACGAGAAAGACAGCGAGGCACGCTATTTCTTAGCGGCACACTTGATGGTTTCTGACGATGTTGAAGCGGCGATCGATCATTTGTTGACAGTTGTCCGTGCAGATCGCCAATACAACGAAGATGCTGCGCGATTGTTGTTGATTCAGATTTTTGATCGGTTGGGTAATGACGATCCGCGAGCGCGTGCAGGTCGCAAACAGCTTGCTGCATTACTGATGGTGTAATTGTGAGCGAAAAACCTACTAATTTTATTCGGACAAAAATTGCTGACCAAATTAAACAAGGCCAGATTCAGGAAATCGTGACGAGATTTCCCCCTGAGCCAAATGGGTATTTGCATGTCGGTCATGCGAAAAGCATTTGCCTGAACTTTGGCTTAGCCGAAGAGTTCGGGGGCCGCTGTAATCTTCGGTTTGACGACACCAATCCCGAGAAAGAATCCCAAGAGTATATTGATGCAATCGAAGAGGATGTGCGTTGGCTTGGGTTTGAGTGGTCAGCGCTTTGTCATACGGCGGATTACTTTGATCAACTGTTTGATTGGGCATTACATCTGATCCGCAATGGCGATGCCTATGTCGATGAGCAGTCAGCGGAAGAAATGCGGGCTAACCGTGGGACCCTGACTGAGCCCGGTATCGACAGTCCGTATCGTGATCGCCCTCCTGAAGAAAACGAAGCGCTGTTCTTAAAGATGCGCGATGGTGAGTTACCTGAAGGCGCTGCAATTCTCAGAGCGAAGATTTCGATGTCTGCGCCAAACGTGAACCTCCGTGACCCTGCGTTGTATCGCATTCGGCATATTTCGCATCCGCGTGCGGGCGATCGATGGTGTATCTATCCAACCTATGATTATGCCCATGGTCAGAGTGATGCGAT
>JAYNIS010000225.1:0-1604 GCA_038109325.1 Gammaproteobacteria bacterium
ATCACGCATCAGTTCCTTCATCAATCAAGGTGCCTTCGTTTTCACCACGAATAATCGACACAAGTGCACCTTGCTTATTCATATTAAAAACTCGCACTGGCATTGCATGATCACGGACCAAACAAATTGCTGTTAAGTCCATCACACCCAACTGCTTCGCCAGAACAGTCTCATAATCTAAAACACTGTATCTTATCGCATTTGGATTCGTCACGGGATCAGAATCGTACACCCCATCCACTTTAGTTGCTTTCAGTACCATGTCGCAATCCACTTCAATCGCACGGAGACAGGCAGCCGAATCTGTCGTAAAAAATGGATTTCCCGTGCCAGCAGCAAAAATCACAACGTCATTTTGATCGAGATAACGCATCGCACGACGGCGGTCGTAGTGCTCAACCATGCCACTCATTGGTATCGCACTCATCACATGACTTGCAATCGATGAACGCTCGAGCGCATCACGCATCGCGAGCGCGTTCATTAAAGTCGCGAGCATGCCCATATGATCGCCCGTGACGCGATCGAGACCCGCTTTGTGCAATTCGGCACCCCTAAACAAGTTACCACCACCGATAACCAAACCAACCTGGACACCAATTCCAACAAGTTGACCAATTTCGAGCGCCATTCGATCAAGCACCTGAGGGCTGATTCCGAATCCGTCGTCTCCGGCGAGCGCTTCACCTGACAGTTTTAATAAAATTCTTTTATAACGCACTGAACGTTCACCTTTGGCCATATTTCCTCCAAAAAAAAGGCCGCGTGAGCGGCCTTTTTACGATTCCGAATTAGTTGCTGCCTCGGGCTTGAGCCATAACTTCTTCAGCAAAATCGACTTCTTCTTTTTCGATGCCTTCACCCACTTCAAAGCGAACCATACCTGTCACTGTTGCGCCAGCAGCTTTTGCCAACTGACCAACTGTTTGGTCCGGGTTCTTCACAAATGGTTGCTCAACCAGGCTAATTTCTGCAAGGAATTTGCGAATCCGCCCACCGATCATCTTCTCGATGATTTCAGCAGGCTTTCCAGAGTTCTCTGCCTGTGCAGCAAAGATTTCCTTTTCCTTTTCGATCACAGCTGGATCAACGTCGTCTGGATTGACAACCATCGGGTTCACAGCGGCAACATGCATTGCGATATCTTTGGCGAGCTCTTCTGACCCGCCATCCAAACCGATCAAGACGCCAATCTTTTCATTTGAGTGAATATAGGCACCAACAATCGACGCACTGACCTTGGCAACACGCCGGACAGTGATGTTTTCACCAATCTTTTGGACCAGTGCTGAACGTGCATCTTCAAGCTCACCTTCCATCAAAGCCGCGACGTCTGTTGACTCAGTCGATGCAGCCTTTGCGATCACTGTGTCAGCGAACGCAGAGAAGTTATCGTCACGTGCAACGAAGTCGGTTTCAGAGTTCACCTCTAGAAGTGTTCCCTGCCTACCGTCTACTGTGATACGAACAACGCCGTCTGCAGCAACACGACCCGCTTTCTTCGCAGCCTTCATACCAGACGACTTACGCAGGTTTTCAATTGCCAGTTCAAGATCACCGTCGGCTTCGACTAGTGCCTTTTTACATTCCATCATGCCAAGGCC
>JAYNIS010000226.1:0-1604 GCA_038109325.1 Gammaproteobacteria bacterium
TGAGTAAAAGGCATCAACATGACATCGATTTCCAGCATTCCGCGTCGAGAATGCCAATACAGCCGGTTGAATTCAGTGCGATCGTCCATACTCCCTCCGATAGAATAATAGTGTAGCACTCAAAGGCAAAACATGACGTCACCATTTGGATTGATTCAGTTCACAGGCGATAAAGCACTCTCTGTGTTGCAAGGACAGTGCACGCAGATGGTGACTGATCTTGGTGAAAGAAGCGCTCCACTCCTCGCTTTTTCCGATCCAAAAGGCCGTATGTACGGTTCAGGTCGTTTGGTTGTTCATCATCACGCGGTGAGCATGATCACACCTCTGGATCAATCAGATGCAATGCTCAATAGGCTGAAGCCATTTTTAACGCTGTCGCGAGTCAGTGCTGAGGTGACATCAATACCCGTTGCGCTGACCTGTGGTGAGGACCTCTCACCCGGGGCAAGTCATCATGATTCAGCAATGACGCGTGTTGGTGAACATGGTGGGACTCAGTGGGTTATTGGTGACGCGAATACTGTGCACGACCCTGATGCCGACTACCGAAGACTCGAGAATGGTCTTGGGTTTGTTCGCTCGTACTCTGCGGACCAGTGCATCCCGCAGCAAGCTCACTACCAAATGCTGGGCGGAGTCAACTTCAAAAAAGGGTGTTACACAGGGCAAGAAGTCATTGCCCGTCTTGAGCATCTTGGCCAAGCCAAAAAACATGTTTGGATATACAAAAGATCAGACTTGATCGATGGTGAAACAATCGAAATCGATGGTCGAACATTGCCTATATTCGACACTGTGATGAACGAAAAAGGGGCGATTGCTCTCGTTCTTGCTGGTGCCGACAGTTCTTCAGAACAATTGATCCGTGTGCCCTTTGAGATCACCCGACAAGTCGAAGGGCAACGTCCAGTCAAGCTCTGATAGGCCGTGACTCACCAGCAAGTGATTTATCGTTGTGAAAGGCCGAGATCCGAAGAAACCGCGATGCGCTGACAATGGGGATGGGTGAACGCACTCAATGATTCCCTGACTTTCGGGAATCAGAGTACTCAACTGTTTCGCATCACTGCCCCACAAACAAAAAACGCGATACGTTGAATCGACTGCCAATCGCTCAATCACATGATTGGTGAACGCTTCCCATCCGAGATGACGATGACTGCCAGCGATACCTGGCTGTACTGACAAGACTCGATTCAATAACAACACACCTTGCGCGGCCCACGATGATAAGTCTCCAGATGCGGGGATTTGATACCCAAACTCAGACTGCCATTCTTTCAGGATGTTTCGCAGAGACGGCGGAATCGCGATCCCCTGCCGGACCGAGAATGCGAGCCCCATGGCCTGATCTGGCCCGTGATACGGATCTTGACCGACAATGACGGCTCGACATATTGCTGGTGAACAGAGTTCAAACGCCCGAAATCGATCGGCTTGGTCTGGATAACTTGCCTCTTCAAGAAGACGCGGCGAACATTTGGTAGCGATGGACTCAAGCATCGACTCCCCAAGAAAGTCTCGCCAGGTGCTTGGTAGTGCAGAAAATATTGCATCTGATTGCATTGTTATTGTCCATTGTCGGTATAATTGCGGTTTAC
>JAYNIS010000227.1:0-1577 GCA_038109325.1 Gammaproteobacteria bacterium
AGTCGTGTGAACTATCTCGAATCAGGAATCCTTCGCCTCGGATCTGGTGATATGTCTGAGCGCTTGCTCATATTGCACCGGGGTCTTTCTGACGTCATTGGACGACTGAAACCAACAGAATGTGCCGTTGAAGAAGTATTTCTGGCAAAAAACTTTCAGTCCGCATTGAAGTTGGGTCAGGCTCGCGGCGTCGCCTTATTGTCTGCAGGAAGCGCGTCGATTCCCGTCAAAGAATTTGCTGCAAAGACCGTAAAACAAGCGATTTGTGGCCAGGGTCAGGCAACCAAGACCCAAATGCAGAACATGATCATTCGGATTTTAAGCCTGTCTGATAACCCCGGCGAGGACGCGGCGGATGCGCTCGGTATTGCGCTCTGTGCTGCCTACAGTAAAGATGGTGTTGGAGCAGATGCGCGGTTTCGCCTGTCGTCGCGCTCGCGTTCAGGAAGTCGTTGGCGCTTAAAGGAGAGTCCGAAATGATCGGCCGAATTACAGGAACGCTGTTGGGGATTGAGCATCAGACGGCGCTTGTCGACGTCGGTGGCGTTGGATACGAAATTGAATGCCCAATTAGCACACTCTGTGAATTACCAGCTGTTGGCCAAACTGTGAACTTGCTGACACATTTTGTTGTGCGTGAGGATGCGCAGCTTCTCTACGGCTTTTTGAGTCATGAGGATCGTGAATCATTCCGGATTCTCATCAAAATCTCAGGAGTCGGGCCGAAGCTGGCTATTGGTATATTGTCTGGTCTTTCTGGGGATGAGCTCGCTGCAGCTGTTGAGCGTGATGATGTGGCGACGCTCACCCGTCTCCCTGGTGTCGGTAAGAAAACCGCTGAGCGCTTATTGGTTGAATTACGTGGCCGCATGACTTCAACCGGGCGCGCGCAATCAAGTCACGCGGCATCACCTGTCGAGGAAGCGGTTCTTGGATTGATTGCGCTTGGGTATAAAGAAGCCGAAGCACGCAAAGCGATCAATGCACTCCCTAAAAATCCTGAAGCGACACCAGAGAGTTTAATTCGGTTGAGTCTGAAACAGATGTTGAGAACGCCATGAGTGAACGGATTATCGAAGGTGAATCGATGCCCGAAGACGCACGTATTGAGCGCGCTGTGCGGCCGAAAACCTTGGCTGAGTATGAAGGTCAACCAAAAGTGCGTGACCAAATGCAATTGTTTGTCGATGCGGCAAGGAATCGGTCAGAGCCATTGGATCACACCTTGATTTTTGGCCCGCCGGGCTTGGGTAAAACAACACTCGCCAACATCATCGCACATGAAATGGGCGCATCGTTGAAGTCAACCTCAGGCCCCGTGCTCGAGCGCGCCGGAGACTTGGCAGCTATTTTGACCAATCTTGAAGAGGGTGATGTGCTCTTTATCGATGAAATTCATCGATTGTCTGCCTCTGTCGAAGAGGTGCTCTATCCCGCGATGGAAGACTATCAGCTCGATATTATGATTGGTGAGGGTCCAGCTGCCCGCTCAATTAAGCTCGATTTACCAGCCTTTACACTCGTTGGTGCGACGACTCGAGCTGGGCTTTTGACAAGCCCACTGCGCGATCGTTTCG
>JAYNIS010000228.1:0-1565 GCA_038109325.1 Gammaproteobacteria bacterium
GCGGGCTCAGACGCTATGATAAAGCGCTTCAATTTGGAATTCTCATGTTTGACACTCTGATTAAAAAGATTTTGTCGGCGCGCGTTTATGATGTGGCGATAGAAACACCCGTTCACCAGGCGCCTTTTTTGTCAAAGCGGCTTGGGCGTCCAATCCTTCTCAAGCGCGAAGATCTGCAGCCTGTGTATTCATTCAAGTGCCGGGGTGCCTACAACAAAATGGCAGGTATTTCAAAAGAGGTTCTTGCAAAGGGGGTGATCGCAGCATCAGCTGGTAATCATGCGCAAGGTGTTGCTCTCGGCGCACAGAAACTGAAGATTCCAGCTGTTATCGTGATGCCAACGACCACGCCTGCAATTAAAGTTCGCTCTGTCAAAGCGCGAGGCGCCCAAGTTGTGCTTTACGGGGATAGCTTCGATGAGGCTTTTGCAAAAAGCCAGGAGTTAGTTGCAGAGTACGGATATACCTATCTGCATCCATTTGATGATATTGAAGTCATGGCAGGCCAAGGCACTGTTGCTGTGGAGCTGTTACGGCAGGTCATGCGTCCCGTTGATGCGGTATTTATCCCGGTTGGCGGTGGCGGATTAGCTGCTGGGATGGCGGCATACATTAAATATGTTCGTCCCGAGATTAAGGTCATTGCTGTAGAGCCTGAAGATGCTGCCTGTCTTGATGCTGCGATGAAAGCGAAAGATCGTGTCGTTCTCCCGCAAGTTGGTTTATTTGCTGATGGGGTGGCTGTTAAGCAGATCGGTGAAAATACGTTTAACGTCCTGAAAGACACTTGCGATGAAGTGATCACTGTTACTACTGATGAAATTTGTGCTGCGGTGAAAGATGTATTTGATGATGTCCGGAGTGTTAATGAGCCCGCTGGGGCTCTCGCAGTCGCCGGATTAAAAAAATATGCAGAAAGAGAAGGTGCTGGTGAGGCGCTGGTCGCTGTTCTTTCAGGTGCTAATGTGAACTTCGATCGTATTCGTCATGTTGCAGAACGCGCAGAAGTTGGCGAGAAGCGCGAGGCGATTTTGGCGGTCACTATCCCAGAACGTCCTGGCGCGTTTAAAGCGTTTTGTGAGCAAATCGGGAATCGAAACATTACCGAATTTAACTATCGGTTCGCTGATGAGGACCAGGCTCATATTTTTGTGGGTGTGACAACCGATCCAACAACTGATGATCGAACACAATTGCTGGCCCGGCTCAATGAAGCAGGCCTTCCAGTTGTTGATATGACCGATAATGAGTTGGCGAAGCTTCACATTCGTCACATGGTCGGCGGGCGAAGTCCTGAAGCTGGTTCTGAAATGGTATTTCGGTTCGAATTTCCAGAAAGACCCGGTGCGCTTCTGAAATTTCTAAACAAGATTGGCTCGCGTTGGAATATCTCCGCATTTCATTACCGAAACCATGGGGCCGCATATGGGCGAGTACTTGTATCCATGCAGGCAGCGCTTTCAGAGCGAGATGAGTTGTCGAGTTATTTTGACGATATTGGGTACACGTATTTTGATGAGACTGAAAATCCGGCAGTTAGCCTGTTTATGAAAAGTTGATTCTGA
>JAYNIS010000229.1:0-1526 GCA_038109325.1 Gammaproteobacteria bacterium
GTGATGCCATCTTCATCACGACCAGGGGCAAATTGGTAACTTGCCGGGAGTGTTAAATGTCCGAGAGCGACTTGTTCAGGGTAGTGCTCAGTATCGATCTGCACGTGAGGATCACGCTTTAAATCATCGAGTGTTAAATAGAGTCTCTGCCTCTCACCCGGGGCGGCACTTCTCCACCATGACTCAAGGCTTCGCACATCACACACAGACTCCGGGAAACGCGAAGAAAACCAATCCATCATGTCATCAGGCGCTTTCATCAAGTCGGCTCGACGTAGCTTGGCTTCAACATCAGACGCTTCGATGAAAACCGATTTGTTATGGGTCACAAACGGTAGGCTCGTCCGGATCTCACCTGCAATCAGCCCTTCAGTAATCAATAGCTTTCTCGCATGTGGCCCATCGATCTTGGCATAACCCACCGTTTCCTTTTCGATTAATGCCAATCCAAAGAGTCGCGTGGTTCGATAACACAAGGCACGTCCTTGTTTTTTTGACCAGAAAGGCTCCGCATAGGCGTGCTTCAATAACCGAGGGACGGCATCAACGACCCATCTTGGATCAATTTGAGCAACCGTCCGAGCAATCACTCGATGCGTCTCGACGAGCTCTGCAGCCATGAGCCAGGGCGCTTTAACCTGTGTGGTGGCCTTTGGAACCCGAAAGCGCCGGTTCCTGACACCAAGATAATCATGCTCTTCGCGCCGACCAATCTGGCTCGCAAGCCCTGTCAGCAACGCCGAGTGAAACCCGATGCGGTCAAGCTCATCTGATTGCGCCGCATGCTTTTGATCTCTGAAGCTAAGAAGCGTCTGTCGATGGATTTCACGCCATTCACGCAATCGGTTGTAATTCAGCCCTTCTGACGCACACCACTGACGAAATTTCGAGTGACTTAGCGCATCTCGGGATTCTTCAACCCGATTCCACAAATTCAGTAAGGTGACAAACTCACTCGATGGGTCGGTAATCGTTTCGTTCGCAAAACCGGGTTCACGCGGATCCTGGATGGATAGTGCCGAAGCAACAACACTCACTTCCCAAAATACGTGTCGTTTCTCAGCATCAAGCAAGATTCGGCCGATTCTTGGATCAAGAGGAAGACGAGCAACCCGGCGACCGAGCGCCGTCAATCGACCCTTTGACGAAACTAAATCCAATTCTCGAAGCTGATGCATACCGTCACGAACAAGCTGTGGCTCGGGTGGATCGACAAATGGAAAATCCAACGGATCACCAAGCTCAAGATCAAGGCACTGTAGAACCACTGATGCGAGATTCGTTCTCAAGATTTCTGCATCTGTAAACTCAGCGCGGGATTTGAAGTCATCTTCGTCAAACAGACGAATCGCGATCCCTGGCTCGGTACGTCCGCATCGCCCTGAACGCTGATTTGCACTGGCCTGACTGACCGGCTCGATGGGTAATCGCTGAATACGGCTACGGGGCGAATATCGGCTAACCCTCGCTAGGCCAGAATCAATAACATAACGAATCCCAGGAACTGTTAGGGACGTCTCGGCGAC
>JAYNIS010000230.1:0-1511 GCA_038109325.1 Gammaproteobacteria bacterium
GTGAAATCCCAGGCGGACTTGGAGAATGGTGGACGCAATACCAAATTGCAGATGAAGCAGAGCGCCGTGACCTCATAGCATCAGTGAAAGACGACCAGAATGAGCAACCAAAACGTTGTCCACGGAGAAAATCGAAGCGCCGTGACTAATCAGGTCTTCTTAGCTCTAGGATCAAACCTCAACGATCCAGTCGCCCAGATCAAACAAGCGATTCAAGCCTTGAGCCGTTCAATCGATGCGATTGAGTGTGCTCGATTGTATCAGTCCAAACCTCTCGGACCACAAGATCAACCGGATTTCGTGAATACTGTGATTTCAGGTTACACAGACTTGAGTCCAGAAGATTTACTGACCACCATCCAAAAGATCGAGACGCAACAACAGCGAGTCAAAAACAGACACTGGGGTCCAAGGACGATCGATATCGATATTCTTTTCTACGGAGACATCCGAATGGAAACCCCAAAACTCACCATTCCACACAAAGAGCTGTTTTATCGCGCATTTGTGACTATTCCACTCTTTGACTTAATCCCCGACGGAATCGCGCCAACAGGTGACCAACTCGACCGAAACGGCTACGATTCGTCGACTCTGGTTCGAATCGATACATAGGAAGTATGCAGTGGCACAGATCACCCTTAATACGCTGAAAAAGCATCGAGCTGACGATACGAAATTCAGTATGGTCACTGCGTACGACGCTTGTTTTGCAAACCTCGCCTCTGAAGCAGGTGTTGACTCAATCTTAGTTGGTGATTCGCTCGGTATGGTTCTCCAAGGGCACCAAAGCACTCTTCCTGTCACAGTCGCTGATATTGCCTATCACACGCAATGTGTGGCAGCTGCTTCTCCACACTGCCTCATCGTTACCGATATTCCTTTTTTGGCATCGGCAACCACACAGGACGCTGTGGATACCGCACGCGAATTGATGCAGGCAGGCGCTCATGTCGTCAAAGTCGAAGGCGGAAGCAATCTGGTCGATCTCATTAAACTATATCGAGACCAAGGAGTTGCCACCTGCTGCCATCTCGGACTGACCCCGCAGTTCGTTAACCAGTTTGGGGGATATCGCGTGCAAGGCAGAACAGATGAGGCTGCGAAACGGCTTATCGATGCAGCCGCAGCTCTCGATGCGGTTGGAACAGACATCATCCTGCTTGAATGTGTCCCGAATCATGTCACAGACGCAATTATGAAAGTGACGAATGCGCCCGTCATTGGGATCGGTGCTGGCCCATCAACCACAGGGCAAGTGCTCGTAATGCACGACCTTCTTGGCATCACACCAGGTAAGCCAGCGCGATTTGTGAAGAATTTCATGAGTTCCGCGAATTCGATCAAAGATGCATTCCGAGCATATGATCAAGCAGTCAAGGATGGCTCATTCCCGGCTCCGGAGCATTGCTTTGAAGAGTGATCAAACGCCCGTGGTATTCAATACCGTCAGTGATCTCCGAGAATTCTTGAATACAACGCGCAGCCAAGGAAAGACCATTGGATTTGTT